>NZ_JAUBVJ010000045.1:0-64579 GCF_036702785.1 Microcoleus sp. AR_TQ3_B6
ATCTAAAATCTAAAATCCCGAGAGTCTCCGAGTTGTTCGAGCACAATCTAAAATCTAAAATCTAAAATCTAAAATCCCGAGAGTCTCCGAGTTGTTCGAGCACAATCTAAAATCTAAAATCTAAAATCTAAAATCCCGAGAGTCTCCGAGTTGTTCGAGCACAATCTAAAATCTAAAATCTAAAATCTAAAATCCCGAGAGTCTCCGAGTTGTTCGAGCACAATCTAAAATCTAAAATCTAAAATCTAAAATCCATTGACGGCGGCCCCCCCTTGCGGCTACGCTGTGAAATTAAGGTTGCTTTGAGTGAAGATGAAGCAGCCCGCGTCGCCCGAAAATCTAGTTGCACTGCCCAAAGCTGTTAGCAGCAGCAATGGACAGCTAACCGCCAAACTGTTCGCGCCAGTGTGGAGGCTGATCGAGAATCTTAGCATTCTCTGCAGCCGCCCTGCTTGTCGTTACCGTGCGGGGCGGCTGGGTTTTTGGGTTTTCCTCGAAAACCAAAAACCAGGAGACCATATTATGTCACAGGAATTCGTGCCTGAGGATAACTCGTTCGTTAGCCCGGCCCTCCCAGACGATCGTCCAAAATCCGACTCAGCATTATCCGAACAAGAAGTCGTGCGGATATCGGTTGTCGGTTCCCGCAAAAGCGTGTTAGAAACCATCCACACTTTGTACAAGCTGGGATTTGCCCCTGTCGGGGATTGGAGTAAGTTGCAGCGAGGTCCACAGCCGGGACAAGTTGTCAGTGTCCTGATCCGGCGATCGGGCAAAGCCTAGAAATAGGCCTAGTTTCATAGGCGATCTCAGTGGCCGGATAAAATACACGATACGGCGATGAAATAGAGGACACGGCAATGCCCATTGGTGTCAACAAACACGTTAAACCGATAGTCCGACAGGGGTTGAAACCCCTGCCTCAAAGCTAAAGTCCTCTCAAGAGGACTGAAAAGAAAAATTTTTAAACTCATTAGTCCTCATAGCGAGGACTTTAGCTATAAGCCCCGTGGAATTCATTCCCTGGCGGACTACCGGGTGGGCCGGCTGACAGCTTAAGTTGACACCTATGGGCATTGCCGTGTCCCTACCCGATATCAGTATTTCCAGCAATTTCATCCGCAGTCAATCCCGCTTGAAAAACCTGTTGCGCCGTCAATTTCAACTCGGTAAAAGCTGCGGATTCGATGTTGTCATCTCCCCGAAATTGACTAACTTCATACTCACCATCAACCAACCGATAAATCGAAATAGTCGGTTGCTTGGGATTGCCAATAAATCTGCGACCCCCCAAACCGAGATAATCCACAATCCAATATTCGGGAATGCCGATTAGTTCGTATTCGCCCACCTTCCTGATGTAGTCATCTTGCCAGTTAGTGCTAACTACTTCAACAACGAGCGGAATTGATGCGCCTTGAGTCACAGTGGAGAACTTTTCCCAAAGAGGTTCTGATGCTAAATTGGTTTCATTTAAGATCAGAACATCGGGGGAATAAGCTGATTCGTTTTCGGGCGACTTAACTAATGCTTGTTTCGGGATGAAGTACGGAAGGTTTAATCGATCGAATTGCGCGGTCAATTTTTTGGCTAAAAAACCTATAACTTTCTCATGCTTTCCTAATGGCTGTGACATTTCAACAATCTCTCCGTTGTGCAGTTCATAACGTGCATTTTCTGGCTTCCATTCCGCAAATTCTTCAAAAGTTAGCGGTTTAGTTGCTGTTTGAATCATGGCTATTCTCCTTAGTGATGACTAGGGCGGGCTAGAAGCCCACCCCACAAGATAACTCACTCTTTGTGGAACAGGCATCTTGCCTGTTCATAAAAATACTGCAAAATGTAAGTTCTTACCTACATGATATTACCAATTATCAATGCCCAATGCCCAATGCCCAATTCCCAATTACCATTTGATCAATTGTGCGTCTTGATTGAAAAACTTCCGCGACAATCCCTCAGTCAACAGCAGAGTTGAAATTACAGTTGCCAGCGCTAACACAAACATAATCAAAATCTGGTAAGATGCTGCATCGCGAGGACTGACACCGCTCAGCATTTGACCAGTCATCATCCCGGGTAAACTTACGATTCCTACCACCGTCATTGTATTTAAGAGCGGGATTAATCCAGCTTTGATCGCATCTTTGCGGTACTGTTTTACTGCTTGCTGCGGCGTCGAACCTAAACTTAAATGGGTTTCTATTTCTAACTGGCTGCTATTAACTGTACTCAAAAGTCTTTCGCCCGCGATCGCCCCGGAGTTCATAGCATTGCCCAAAATCATACCCGCTAAAGGAATCAGGTATTGCGGTTCGTACCAAGGGTCAGGTTGCAAAATTAGCAAGTTTGTATAGGCGAGAGTCAAGGCCGTACTGATAAAAATTGAACCCCAAACTAAGGGCAGTAAGTTCTTGATTTTTTTGCTGATGCGGTTGCTGGCAACCATGCTAGCAGTTGTCAGCATGATTGCTAAAACTGCTAAAACCAGCCAAGGATTTTTCCCCTCCGGGTCAAATACGACTGCGAGCACGTACCCGACCAAGATTAGCTGGATCAGGGTGCGCCCCGCCGCGATCGCGATCGCCCCCTCCAACCCCAATCCCTGCCACGCCGAAAGCCCGATCGCGATCGCCACCATCCCCAAAGCCCAACCCAAATCTATAAAATCTAGCTCAATTAACACCAGTCCACCCTTTCGATAACGTGATTGTTTGCCTGTCCAAATATAAGATATTTGAATAAACGTTTCTGGAAAACAGTTTTGCTGCAAGAATTTGCTTTGATAATGCTTGAAATTTGTGGTGTGAAGAGTGAATAATGTTCCCCCCCTCGACTTAACCCGCCAATACGCCCAGATTGGCGACGAGATAACCGCCGCGGTGCAAAAAGTGCTTGCCTCTGGCGGCTACGTAGGCGGCCCGGCCGTCAAGAGTTTTGAACGAGAGTTCGCCGACTACATCGGCGTTTCCGAGTGCGTTGGCTGCAACTCCGGCACCGATGCCCTGATTTTGGCTTTGCGTGCTCTCAAAATTGGGCCCGGCGATGAAGTCATTACCACTCCTTTTACCTTTTTTGCTTCGGCTGAGGTAATTAGCGCCGTCGGCGCAACTCCAGTATTTGTCGATATTGACAGCGGGACTTTTAATCTCGATGTCGAGCTCATCGAAGCGGCAATTACCGACAAAACCAAAGCAATTATGCCAGTACACATCTTCGGCCAACCGGTAGACATGACTCGGTTGATGGAAATTGCGACTCGACACAATTTAGCCGTAATTGAAGATTGCGCCCAGTCGGTCGGTGCCCAGTGGCAGTCTCGAAAAGTCGGCAGCATCGGCCATGTCGGCTGCTTCAGTTTTTATCCGACCAAAAACTTAGGCGCTTGCGGTGACGGTGGCGCGGTGACGACAAACGATCCAGCCCTCGCAGCATCCATGCGAATGCTCAAAGAACACGGACAGTCCTCTAGGTATTTCTACGAAGAAATCGGATACAACAGCCGTTTAGATGCCCTGCAAGCGGTGATTCTCAGCATTAAATTGCGATATCTCGACAGTTGGAACGCCCAGCGACGTTCCATCGCCACACTTTACAGCGAATTTCTCTCCCGCGTGCCCGGAGTAGCCGTCCCCAAAGAATTGCCCTTGGCAAAAGGAGTTTGGAATCAATACACGATCCGCTTGACAAGTCCAGAAGACGCGCCAAATCCCTCTGGCGATTTTCGAGATTCGATGCGAGCTCAGTTGCAGGAATGCGGCATCGGTTCGATGGTTTACTATCCGTTACCTTTGCACCTGCAACCTGTTTACAAATCTTTGGGCTATGTTGTCGGTCAGTTGCCACAGGCCGAGCAAGTTTGCCGCGAAGTCTTGTCTTTGCCGATGTTTCCGGAACTGTCGAGGGATCAACAAGAGCGGACGATTTATGGACTCAAAGATTGCTTGGCTCATAGCGATCGCATCCGGTAGCTTTGGCGCGAGGGCAACAGCTACGGCAAACGCAGGAGGATAAAAGAATTGCAGGGTTGCAGGGTTGTGAGAATGTGCAGCGGCCAGTCGATTTTAGATTTTAGATTTTAGATTTTAGATTTGAGATTTACCCCACCGATAAATTTGGGAACTTGAACTAGGGTCTAAAATTTTTATTTTTCCACGACTTAAGTCGGGGGCTTGTATCCGTTTTTGGGCCTTGTCAGTCGATTTGAGATTTGAGATTTTAGATTTGAGATTTACCCCACAGATAAATCTGGGAACTTGAACTAGGGTCTAAAATTTTTATCTTTCCACGACTTAAATCGGGGGCTTGTATCCGTTTTTGGGCCTTGTCAGGGAGAAAGGTTAAGTATTTTGACGGATCACTTGTACTTTTATGTACTATATTTAATGAAAAGAAACAAATTTAGGCTAGCAATCCGCCTCGAACGGGTGCATTTTCCGCTCGCCTAAAACTTGGAATGCGATCGGTCAATGATGAAGAAGGAAGAAGGAAGAAGGAAGAAGGAAGAAGGAAGAAGGAAGAACGAAGAATATTTGAACTTTCGACTTCCAATCCCCGATGCCCGATGCCTGATGCCTAATGCCCGATGCCCGATGGCTGATGCCCAATTCTCAATTTAACCTGTAATTTTCATAAGATAAGAGGAAAATAAACGAGTGCCTCAGTATCAATTCACTCAGGCTAGACGCTACGATCCACAAGCGATCGCTCAGTATTACCGCAACCGTCCTTGGAAAGCAATTTGGCGCGCAATTACCGTTATTTGGTTTTTTGCAGGCTTCGTGCTGGGGATGCTGTGGGACAGTTGGCAGCACGAAGTCGCAGCACACCAGCCGGAACGGGCCGCCCACCTGCGACAAATACTCACTCGCTTGGGCCCCACTTTCATTAAAGTCGGCCAAGCCCTTTCTACCAGACCGGATTTGATCCGCAAAGACTTTCTCGAAGAATTGATCAAACTTCAGGATCAATTGCCGCCCTTTGACTCGGTGCGCGCTTTCGAGATTATTGAAGCGGAACTCGATCGCAAAATTAGCGAAACCTACAGCGAAATCTCCCCCGAACCTGTCGCCGCGGCAAGTCTCGGTCAAGTCTACCGAGCTCGCCTCCTCACCGGGGAAGCAGTAGCAGTCAAGGTTCAGCGACCGAATTTGCTGCCAGTCTTGAGCCTGGATCTTTATTTAATGCGCTGGGCCGCTGGATGGTTGGGCCCCTTGTTGCCGCTGAATCTCGGTCACGACCTCTGTTTGATCGTCGATGAATTCGGTATCAAATTGTTCGAGGAAATTGATTATATCAATGAAGGACGGAATGCCGAGAAATTTGCTACAAATTTTGCCGACGACCCGACAGTAAAAGTTCCGAGTATTTACTGGCGTTATACTTCAAAATGCGTTCTGACTCTCGAATGGATTGAGGGCATCAAGCTCACAGATATAGAACGTGTTAAAGCCGCAGGTTTGGATACCGATAGTTTAATTGAAGTCGGAGTCCGCAGCGGCTTGCGGCAGTTGCTGGAACACGGATTTTTTCACGCTGACCCCCATCCAGGAAATCTGTTTGCCTTAGCGGACGGCCGCATGGCTTACATTGATTTTGGGATGATGGATCAGATGGAAGAAACAACTAAAGAAACTTTGGTTGATTCTGTGGTTCATTTGATCAACAAAGATTACTTAGAGTTAGCCAAGGATTTTGTCAAACTGGGCTTTTTGACACCAGAGACAGATATTATGCCGATCGTTCCGGCGTTGGAATCTGTACTGGGTGATATCGTCGGCGAAAAGGTGTCAGATTTTAACTTCAAGACGATTACAGACCAGTTTTCGGAGTTGATGTACGATTATCCTTTCCGGGTGCCGGCGAAATTTGCCTTAATTATTCGCTCTCTGGTGACAGAAGAAGGTTTGGCCCTGACGCTGAATCCCAATTTCAAGATAGTCGAGGTGGCGTATCCTTATGTAGCGCGGCGTTTGTTGAACGGAGAATCTCCGGCACTGCGGCGGCGTCTGATTGAGGTATTATTCAAAGATGGCAAATTCCAGTGGAACAGGTTAGAGGACATGATCGCGATCGCTAGGTCCGATCGCAGTTTCGACTTGCTCCCCACGGCTCAACTAGGCTTGCAATTTTTGCTGTCAGAGGAAGGGTCGTTTTTGAGACGCCAGCTAATCTTAGCTTTGATTGAGGACGATCGACTTCACACCGAAGAAGTTCGCAGCCTGTGGAACTTAGTCAAGGAAGACTTGCAACCAGGTCGCCTGTTCAACGTTGCTCTAGGCGCTTTGGCTGAGTTTTCCACAGCAGGAGCAGCCACGCTAACTCGATTTTAATTAGAAGGAAGAAGGAAGAAGGAAGTTCGGCAACGGATTCGCTCAACGGATGTAACGGATGTCAGGAAGAAGGAAGAAGGAAGAAGGAAGAAGGAAGAAGGAAGAAGGAAGAAGGAAGAAAAATAATTCTACTGTTGCCAACTCCCAATTCCCAATTCCCAATTCCCAATTCCCAATTCCCAATTCCCAATTCCCCATTCCCCATTCCCCATTCCCCATTACCAACTTCCAATTACCAAAATTAAGGAATTATTCGTGTATTATTTTCCAGAGCCTCCCTATTTTTTAATGTCGGCGGGATTACTAGCAGGTATGGCCTCCGGCGTAGCATTTGAAGCAACTCTCAAACAAGCCGTACAACAGTGGTCTAAAAATCGTTCTACTCGCACCTTGGCTAACCTGCCAAGGCTGCAATTGGTCATACCTTTTTTGGGAATGGCCGGAGGAATTTGTGTATTTTTAGCTTCGGGGATGGAGATTTTTGGCTTCCCAAAACTACTTTGTTATGCGCTAGCTTTGCCGCTGACGCTACTCACGGGCTGGCTAGTTTGGACTCAGTTGGGCAAGCTTTTAATAGAGCTGGAACGCGGAGGTTCTCAAGCGCTGGATCTGGATTCTTTTGAACAATAAAAGTTAACTGTCAACCCTCTTTTCTGAGCAGGAATGGGGTTGATAGTTATAGATGATTATCATATTTGACGCTGTTTGAACGAACCGCAGAGGACACAGAGAACGCAGAGAGAAAGAAAAAAGAGACTCATAACTTATGCAGTAATTTTTGTGGCAGTAGTTTCTGTATAAAATCTAAAATTTAAAATTTAAAATTTAAAGTATCAAATCAAATGGGTATTTTTATTGTTACGGGTGCAGCAGGATTTATCGGATCTAATTTAGTAGAAACTCTTTTAAATCGAGGCGATACGGTGATAGGTGTTGACGAGTTCAACGATTACTACGATCCGGCCTTGAAGCGAAAAAATACTGCACATTTAGAAAAATATCCCGGTTTTGAATTGATTGAGGGGGATATTTTATCTCTGAATTGGCGAGGTCTTTTATCCGATGCAGAGGGAATTTTCCACCAGGCGGCGCAAGCGGGAGTCCGCGCCAGTTGGGGCGATGGTTTCCGCAGTTATACGGAACGCAATATTAACGCTACCCAAGTATTGTTAGAAGCGGCAAAAGATGCGCCCAATTTACAAAGATTTGTGTATGCATCATCGTCTTCAATTTACGGAAATGCTGAAGCTTTCCCCACGAAGGAAAACGCTTGTCCGCAGCCAGTTTCTCCCTACGGAATTACGAAGTTAGCCGGTGAACGTTTGTGCGGACTTTATTACAAAAATTTTGGCGTGCCGACTACTTCCCTGCGCTATTTTACTGTTTACGGGCCGAGACAGCGCCCCGATATGGCTTTTCACAAGTTTTTTAAGTCGATTTTGTTTGACGAGGCGATTTCAATTTTCGGCGACGGATTGCAAACGCGGGATTTTACGTTTATCAGCGATTGCGTTGCTGCGAATTTAGCGGCGGCTGAGGTTCCGGAAGCTGCAGGGGAAGTTTTTAATATTGGTGGGGGAAGTCGGGTGGTTTTGAAAGAAGTTATTGATACAATACAGAGGATAGTCGATCGACCTATTCGGATAGATTTTACCGAAGCTGCGACGGGAGACGCGCGGCACACTAGCGCGGATGTGTCTAAAGCCCAGAAAATCTTAGGTTATCAGCCGCAGGTTGCTTTAGAAGAAGGTTTAAGGCGCGAATGGGAGTGGATTCAGTCTTTGTACAGTTAGATACTATTTATCCCAGAAATTCCGCAACTTAAATTGAACATTGTTAACTTTTTGAATTCCCCAACTTTTGAGATTTCTCTGCAAGCGAACCAACAAATTTGGATGTGCGAGTTTTGGTTGTGTTTCCGGCGAATTCAAATAGCGGTAGTGCAGAAATACGTCTCGGTAGGGAATCTCAACATCTTCACCAGCACACAATTGATTAATTTTGGCAGCCGAAATACTCATGTAATGCAAATAAGTAAGCCGCCGTCCTTTATCATATAAAACATTATCTATCACATCAAATTGAGAAGACCAATGATTTCCCGTTACCTGTTGGGGTTGAGCGTATGCAAAGTTGTAAAAAGAGATTTTGCTGCGGGCGACTAAATAGTTAAGTAAAGATTGGTCCGCGCCCCGAACCGACATAATTTCCGCTTCTCCTGATGTTAATTTATCTAGAAATTGAGAGCAATTATTTCGATTGAAAACCCCGGCTTTTGACGCAAACCAACCCGCACAAAAAGTATGAGATGGCAGTTCGTCAATATTTAAAATTTGAGGTAACTTTGGGGAGGACAAATCAAATATATAATTGAGGTCTGATTTGTATTGAAAATCGTTTGCTACCCAGTCAAATTCATCTAGTTTTTGATAAATGTAATCTAGAGAACCCATTAACAGAGTGTCTGCGTCAAAATAGATAAATTTATCAAAAGGGCCGTCGAAACAACATAATTTCCGGTGCATTTCCAAACATTGAACAGGTTTTAAACCTTTTGATTGCCAAACTTTTTGAGCTTTTGCATGAGTTTTCCAAACTTGAGTCGCAAAGTCTTCCCAGAAAATTATTGAATCGCTATTTTCAAACAAGGTGACATGAGGACGAGTTGCAATTTCTAGTTGCACTTTTTTCAGTCGATTATCATAGGGAATTATACAAACAGGAATATTGTTTGCCCCGTTGACTTCAAGACTGTTTAATAAAGCCACTAAGTGGTCGAGCACAACATCGTTTGCTAGAATATAAATGCCATCAGTCATCGGATTTTAGATTTTAGATTTTAGATTTTAGATTGAAGAATTCAACTCGTTACTAGGCTAGGTCTGGAAACAGTTAATTTATTATGCCGCGTGGACTTTGTTTGTGTGCTTGCGTTTCTAGAGATTTCAATCGCCCTGTGACTACAAACAATATTATTTATCCATGCAACTCTCTAAATATTTTTTGCATTAAATTTGGTTGTTCCTCATTGAGATAACGATAATGTTTCCAAAGTTTCCAATAAGGACTACCCGATTTAATTGGGATTCCAGCCCAGTGAATATATTTTAACCTTTTGCCTTTGTCATAAAGAACATAATCTATTTCTTGAAAATGCTTGGAACCAGCCCAGCTTCCTGGTTCGGTTGCTGAATTTTTAACAAGATTGCAGCGCTTGGGAATCAGCTTAAGAATGATATAATTTAGTATAGGTTGGTCGGTGACATTTTGAGTAAAGTCAAAATATTCTCGATGCTGCGAACATTCTCGCAAAATTTCATACATTTGCGATTCTGTAATAGTTCCTTTTCGGGAGGCCCAAAAACCGCTGTTAAAGACATCTTGAAGCTGTGATTCAGTAAAGATATTCTGTTCTTTTACAGCGGGTGAAAATACATTTCGCAGTTTTTCGCTGAGGTGGTGGTAGTCGCAGCAAAAAAAGTCTACTTCTGATAGTTTGTTTAAGTTGGCTGCGATGTCTTCAAAGACGATGATATCGGTATCGATGTACAGAAATTCGTCAAGGGGGCCAAACCAGGCGGCGAGTTTTCGCATTTTGTTGGGGAGGGCTAAAAAGTTGCGATCGAACATTTGGCCAATTTCTCTGGTAAACTGTTCCACAAACTCCAGATTTGGGAACAATCGCACCCCGTGGAGACGGCTGAGTGCGGCTGTTACTTGCTGATAATTGTCGTCGAAGGGAATCAGAAAAACAGGCACTTGACAATTGTACAGACGTATGCTGTTTAAAAGGGCGATCGCACTTTCCATCACCTTATCATTCGCCACAATATAAATACCGCGACTCACATCAAATCCCTTAACATCAGAATAATTCATCTCTCTCTTCTCTAACTCTGCGTTCTGGAGCGTACTCTGTGGTTTAATCATAAAAAAATCCCAACTACATCAAACATTTATCCTCAACCTTCTCAATACCCTGGTTAACAAATTCGCCCCAGAAACCTCACTATAAGACTTTGGCGGTTGGGCAAAAATTGGCTGCTTGGACGGTTCGCGGAGATAGCGGTAATGCAGAAACAAATCGCGATAGGGAAACTCAATATTTTCGCCCGCACAAACTCTCCGAATTAAATCCGGCGGCACACCAATATAATGAATGTAAGTAAGTCGGTTTCCCTTGTCGTACAAAATCCTATCTTGCTCTTCAAAATGTTTAGAAGTGACGCTGCACCCAGTTTTTTCGCCATCCGGGAGACTGTAAGCAAAGTTATAGCTATTCATCCCCGTTTTCATCACCATATAATTGAGCAACGGCTGTTCTCCCGCACCTTCATAGAGAATTTCCGCCTCGCCAGAGTGCAGTTGAGCTAACAGCCATTCCCTAGTATCTTGCTCAAACAATCCTTGCTTGCTGGCGTAAAATCCAGAACAAAATATTTCCGAGTCTATCCGATACCGATCAAAAACTTCGAGGAGTTTTGGCGAGTGAATATTGTATACTTTAGTTGGATCGCGAAATTGAAAATCATAAACCACAAAATCCGATTTCTCTAACTTCTGAAAAACCGCATCAAGGGAATTCATCACCAAAGTATCCGCATCCATATAGATAAAATTGTCAAACGGGCCGTCGAAAGCGCAAAAGCGCCGATGTGCGCCGTAAAGCCGGAATTTTTTGCGGTTCAAACGCTCGGGTGCGGCTGCTTCCATGAATTTGTCCCATCGCTGAATAGATGGGCTATCTTCATAAATAAAGACATTGGGGCGGTTAACAATTTCAGCTTTGATTTGCTCTATCTGGTCGTCGAAAGGATAAATGCAGACAGGAGTATTTGACCCTAAGATAACTTCAATACTGTTGAGCAAAGCAATTAGTTGGTCGTAAACTGTATCGTTGGCAAGCGTGCAAATTCCATTCATATTTAGTGAATAAATTTTGTGGTAGGGTGCGTCGCTTGTCGCATATTTGTAAGTAGCAAGAATTGTTGGTAGCGAGGCACCCTACAACGGCTGACCGCCTGTGCGTCCAGGACTATCAAAGAAACCGGGTTTTTTGCTGTTACTGTCGGCTGCATGGCGTCTTCTGGGAAAAAAACCCGGTTTCTGACCACCCGTGCGTCCAGAACTAATTAAAACACGATCGTCCAACCTTCGCGCTGTGCTTGTTGCTGAGTGTACGACACGCCGTCAACTTTCAAACCTTCTTGATTTAGCAGCGTAATCAAGCCACCTTTTTTACTCAACTGCACGTTTCGTGGCAAGGTAACGACCACAGTAGCACCAGCAGCAACCGTACCGGAAAGCCTATGCTTGTTTTTTAACTTATCTGCGATCGACCATCCAGTCAAATCGATTGCATCCGGTGAAGCATTCAGCAGCGTTACGGTTTCCTTTCCAGCATCTTCACCCACAGGACTTGCTAACGCCGCCACAATTCTGACAATATACTCAGGTTCTAGAACTTTACCTCCTGTGACAGGTTTGACAGGAGGTTTGCCGATAACGGGTGAGGGTATAGTGTCGATGGGCTGTCCCGAATTGTCATCAGTGTGCCAAGTTTGCGATTGAAACTTCAGGAAAATGCCTATCCAGCGGTTCTCTGACGGGAAGTGTACCAGCATTCCGCCGTCTTGCCAAACGCCGTTATCCTTGGCAAACTGGCCGGCATTCCCCTGATTCATGTGGATGTCGTGAATGCCGTTACCGGGCGAAAAACCGAAGATTTTGTCTTTGATGGTTTCCGGCCCCCATTTCTCGCCGAAAGCATAGATATGAGCTGATTCATCCGACATTGCCCGCTGCACGTATTTATCAATTTTCTCGTTTAAGTCATTATCCGCACCAGGTACATCGAAGGGTAGAGGTATCATTTTAGTGCGATCGAACAAATTACCGCGAATAAAATCAAGTGCCAAACCACCGGGCTTTCTCTCCAGTTCCTTGAAGCCCAAAGGCAAATCTGCCAAATCTGCCAAAATGGGATAAGAGAAATTTTCATCAACCAAATACTCTAATTCCGACGGTTCTACCTGCGATTTTACGTTGATAGCAATTCGGTAGTCTGTATCTTCCGAAACTAAGTGAACTTGGTAATGAGCATTAGACGTAATCCCCAAACGCCGTCCCACAGGACGACCTTTTAAAACACCGTAATTCTTTAAAGCCACAAGCTTCTCCTCGGTAGTTCAAAATATACAACATACTCTACAGGAGCGATCGTACTCGCCAGTCAAGCCGCCCCTTCATCCTGTCACCCCTGCCCCAAGAAGTTATCATAGAAATCAGGGTTCTTGTTTTACGAATCATTAACATTTATTTCCCCATCTACAAACTTAGACAGCCAATTGAGCAAGTTTAATTCATGGAGAATGATTTGTCTGGCTTCGGCAATTTTCTCCCTCGCTTCATGCCAATAATCTGCCGTAGCCACAACCTGTTTAATAAATTCTACTCCTTTCTCATCCAAACTCGGCAGCCGCAGAAAACTCCCCGCCGGCAACAACTTATCCGCCGCCGAACCGCCGTAATAAATTGGCAAACACCAAGCTAACAAAGCATCCCAAAGCTTCTCGCTGACATACCAATCGTTTTCGGCATAATTTTCAATAGCTAAGTTGTAATAGTATGGCGCGACGGCGTGCCATTTATTGTTCACAGTCCCATTCCCCAGGGCCCAAGTTGGCAAGTTTCGCCCGTAAAGGTCAAAATCCAATTTTTGCGATCGCAGCAATTTGATAAAGTCTAATCTGTGGCGGTGATTGGCGCTGCGGCTAACACCTGAAGTAATCCAAGAACAGGATTTAGTTTTCGGCGGTGCAGGCATTTCATCTAGTTCTCGAAACGAGTTAGAGTGATACCAAATCGCGGGCATATAATCGGGTTTGGGTGCGAAATCGTCGGGTCCGGAAACGTAACCGCAATAAAGTTTGGCTTGTTCGTAATTGGCTTTGGTAATTTCAATAACTTCTGGTAATGGTGGCTCGCGGATCAGGTAAATTATGCGTTCCTTGGGGACACCGCGCAATTTTTCTCGAATGTCATTTTCGGGATTTTGGGGGTTTGGACGGCGGATTTTGTCGATCCACGATTGCTTTTTGGAAGGTTTGGGAAAGTCGAATTGATACATGAGTAAAAAGTCTGGTTCTGGGTGGTGGGCGAGCATTTGAATTTTGCCCCATTTGCCGAAGTTGTGGGGGGTTTGTTGCCACAGCCAGTCGCTTTGGTTCATGCCTGGATAGGTGGTGATTGTGCCGATGATTTTTGGGTTCATATCTAATAATAAATCTGGTTTTTGCGTGTGGCGGGGCGGTTTATGAGATTATTAGTTTTAGGCGATGATTGTTGGTAAAACCTGCCCCTACGGATTTTAAAAATGATTCTACTCGTTACCAGGCTCTGCCTGGTAACGCAGATCCGGAGGAAGAGCCTCGATTTTCGCGAGGCAGAGCCTCGGGACATTGATTAAGAGGCGTTTAGCCTGGAAGTTAACCAGTTATTGAAACTGATTTAGGATTGCTATAACTCAAAATTTTCTCTATCCTATTTTCCCAGGAAAATTGCTTGACAAAATTCAATGTTTCTGCATAACCTTCGATTTTCCTCGGATATTTGGTTAAACAATCTCGAATGCTTTGCGCGAAATGGTGCGGGTTATCCGGTTCGCACCAAGTTGCTGCTATATTTCCCGATTTAAATTCCATTAAAGATGCAATCTCCGTCGCTACAATCGGGGTTCCCGATGCCATGTAATCAAAGAACTTTAAAGGAGATGTGAACGTCGCGGCCTCTGTCAAACAGTGCGGGTGAGTCAAAATATCGGCTGATTGCAGCAAGCTAGCCAGTTGATTTTGAGGCAGGTAGCCGAGAAATTTAATGTTGTTAACTTGCTTGGATTTGGCTAACTGCTGGTAGCCTGTTACTTGGGATAAATCACCGCCCGCGATCGCAAATTGAACTCGCGGCAACAAAGCGGCCACATCCACTAGCATATCGACACCTTTAAACGGGTAAAGTCCCCCTGCATAAACTGCTAAATGCTGTCTGTCATCTTCTAATAATTTCTGTCGCCAATTCTGGGCAGCTTCTGTTTGTCTCGCGAGAAACAAATGGTTAAAACCGTTGTGCAGCGTAATTACTTTTTCCGGCGGCATCCCATTCAAAATCATGCTGTCTCGCACTGTATCGGCAACAGTTACGGAAATCTGAAACAGAGGATTGCGGACAATTTCTGATTCAAATTGCTTGTTTTCATGGTGGTGCTGTTCGTAGATAGCGGGAATTCCGTTTTTAACTGCTGCTTTGACAAAGTTCCAGTCCCGGGTATGGACTATTTGAGTCGATTTAAGCAGGTGAATCGGTAAATAGTATTTTGATACTATGGTACTCGCACTCGTCCACTTGTTATCCCAAAGGTCGATCGGCCAAGGCATGGGCAAATCTGCTACTTTTAATTTTTCCTGAATATTGTAAATTTTGGCAAATTTGTCATCCGGTTTCCTCGGTTGAAAAGGAAAAAGCAAATCAACCGGATTCCAAGCACTCCAGCCTTTGCGGAGGTATACCAAAACTGCTGGATAACCGAGATTTGCTGCGGCATTGGCAGAGTGCGCAACTTGAACTAAACTCGCTACATTGGGTTGCGGCAAGATATTTCTGGTAAAAAATACATAATATTTAGACATCGTAATTGGTAATTGGTAATTGGTAATGGGAGGCACAGCCGACCGATTTGTATTCCCAGATCTAGCCGGGAAGGCTGAATCAACCGGACATGATATGACTTATGACTCCTTCCTTCTTCCTTCCTTCATTCCTTCTTCCTTCTTCCTTCCTTCCTTCTTCCTTCTTCCTTCTTCTGACTCCTTTTTAACACCCTGACGTTTAATAATATATTCTAGAGATTCTAAAGTCTTGACAATATTAGCAGCAGACTCATATGATTTACTGATTAACTCGTCTCTTTCTTCCGAAGAGTCTCCCATTTCATCTACTAGCACTGTGAGGAAATTTATCATGAAATTCAGGCTAGTGCGAATTTCGTAAGAACCTCTAATTAGAGCTTCATCGCGAGCGCTATCTTCGGCAAATTGCACTGAATACAATTTAGTGTACTCACCTCCTTTTGCTAGCAATTCTTTGTGGGAACCCATTTCTACTACTTGTCCGTCCTTGATCACGGCGATTTTGTGGGCTTTTTGGACTGTGGAGAGGCGATGGGCGATGACCAAGGTTGTGCGATCGCAGCTCAATTTATCGATCGCCGCTTGCACATATTTTTCCGAAACCGTATCCAGCGAACTCGTCGCTTCATCTAAAATTAAGATTTCCGGGTTTTGCAGCAAAGCTCTAGCAATTGAAATTCTCTGACGCTGCCCTCCCGATAATATCTGGCCCCGATCGCCAATTTGAGTATCCCACTTCTGCGGCAACTTTTCGATAAACTCGTAAGCATTCGCTCCCTTCGCCGCTTCCAGAATTTCTTCCTCAGTCGCATCGGGGTTAGCGTAAGCAATATTTTCGCGCACTGAAGCATTAAACAAAAACGTATCTTGGCTAACAATACCCATCGCTTTTCTCAGACTTTTCAGCTTAAATTTGCGCAAATCCCTACCATCGATCGAGATATTACCTTCAGTAGGATCGTAAAATCTCGGCAGTAAATCTGCCAAAGTTGACTTGCCAGAACCCGAAGCTCCTACCAAAGCCAAAGTAGTACCGCGAGGTAGAAATAAATCAACTTCTTTAAGTAAAAAATTTTCGTTGTTAGGATAACTAAAAGATATTTTATTAAAATGAATTCCCGATTTCAAAGATTTCTTTGGAGCGTACTCCACAGAACCGTCCCGCATAATGGGCTTGTCCTCGCTCCTCAAAAAATTATTAACCACCTCTACACTAGCCGATGTATTAGCAAATTGACTGCGGCCGCTATTCAACTGAGAAATTAAAGGAATTAACCTAAAAAGTACCAATAAATAGGTTAATAAAATTGTAGAGATAGACTCTATCTCATTCGTAAATATTGTGCGACCTATAAATACAATCAAAATTATAACTATTAAATTAACCACTTCGTTAATTGGACCGATCGCCGCATAATTTACCTGAGCTTGAAAATCCGCTTCTTCTCGCCTTTGAATTAAATGCTTGATCCGCTCATACTCCCTTTCCTCGTTCCCCGTTGACTTGACCAGCCGAATCCCAGTAAGGGTTTCCAGCACCCTAACCGAATAATCTTTCGACATTTCAGAAAGCTGGGAGCCAAAATGCTTGGAACGGTTAATAATATATTGATTTGCCCAAGCAACTAACGCCAGCAAAACTGTAGCTGTCAGCGTCAGTTTCCACGAGAGAGAAAGCAGCAGACCCACAAACACCAAAACAGTCATTGAGGTAGTAAACATTGCGATCGCCGTGCTAACTGCACTAGCAGTCCGACCAATCTCTCCGCCCAATCTATTAATTAAATCCCCGACTTTAGTTTGAGAGTAATACTCTAAATCTACTTTTAACAACAACCACACACCTGCTTCTCGCAAATCAGAAGTCAGAGAGCGCGTCAGAGAAGTAGCTACTAAAGTATTGATATAATTCGTAACATTTTTCAAAAAAATTGCCAGCACAATCGCCCCGGTCATCAACATTAAACGCTGATTTTCGGGCCTTCCCTCAAAGGGATACATCAAAGTTTTAATTAGAGGTGGAGCGCCGCGCAGATCGATAGCTTCCTCTAAAAAACTTAAAAGCACTGGTACAATTAGAGTAGTGCTGATACCGTTAAATAAAGCCCCAGAAAAGCCCAGCATCACAGTTAAGATAATTCTGCTGGGATATCGTCTGGCAAATTTTAGGAGTAGCTTATTGGCAGACATAAAGCATTCCCAGCTAAACAATACGACATCTCAAAATATTCTTTAATGACAGCCTGTTTTTCTTCCTCCATTGAGTCGATTTAAAATTACCTTGAGATACCTGCAATTATATCTGAGAGTATCGGTGCCATTGCTTGAATGCTATATTTTTTCACACATCTTTCCCGAGCTTTCATTCCTTGCAAATTCGCGGCAGTCAAATTTTGAAATATCCATTGAATTTTTTGTGCAATTTGAGCGGGAGAACTCGGATCGACTAAATAACCGGTTCCCCCTAAAATTGTGGGAATATCCCCCACTCGCGTAGACAAAACAGGCTTAGCCATTGCCATACCATCTGTCAGCTTCAGCGGAAACTGAGCCACGGCTGTGAGAGTTTCTCGCTGAGGAACAACTACAACGTGAGCGGCCGCTACAACGGACGGCATCATCTCGACTGGAAATCTTGGCAGTTTAACAATCCAACGCCCCCATTGTTTCACAAGTTTATCATCATAATCATCATAAGGGCTTCCGCCAACGATCGCTAATTTTAAATCGGGTTCATTTAACTGTTCGAGGGCCATCAAAACATCCTCAACACCTTTGTGAGGCCGCGGTGCACCGGGAAACATTAAGATTCTATAGCCGGACAAGCCGTAACGCTGTCTGCTCAATTCAGGATTGTATTTAGCAGGGTCGAACATTGCAGTATCCTTGCCATTAGGCATATATATACCACCAAAACGCTGTTTTAAAAACTCAGTATCAACGGTGACTGCATCAGCACAGTGGATTAGACTTTCCATCCACTTGAGATAGAGGGGATGATCTGGTTCTCTCAATTGGCCGTTGTGTTTAAAAATATCTCGATAAAGTTGTTTGAAAGAGGGACGGTATTGCCATTCATCTCCACCGTACCAGCTCAGTTCCCAGTCGTCTATATCTAAAATTATAGAGTGGCGACTCCCCAGTTTTTTTAGCAGCGATAAACCCAAGCTTGTAGGTTTAGGTTTGACTGCATAAATAATATCCCCATCTATTTTTTTCCAAAGTTTTTGAGCATCCATCAAAAACCCCGGATAATTTTGAGCCGGTATCGCACATACCGGGATGTCTCTGGGAGGAATAGCATACAAGTCTTTGCCAAACTGGAATCCCACTACTTCTACATCACATTTAAGCTGGATCAGGACTTGAGCTAAAAGAAAAGCACGAATTGCACCTCCTCCTGACAAATCGCTCACTACTAATGAAACTTTCACTAAGGATTTTGTTGAAAACATTTGTTTGATTTTCCTGCTTAACCGAGCTTTTGTGAAAACGAGCGGGACTTGCGCGCTCGCCTTGCAAAAAAACCGGGTTTTTCACCAAGGAAAAGGGCAGCAAGGAAGTATTTTGGTAAAAATAAACCAGTGATGCACCTAGGACTGTTATTCAAGTCAGCAATACTTATGAGAGGTAAATTTTGGGATATCTTGAGGCTAATTTTTTTTGTATTGTTGCCTGATTTTTGTTGCTTTTGATGGAGTTTGTCAACCAACTTTAATTATTTTAAACGCCAAGGATTGTTAAGTTGATTTGGTAAAAATATTTTAGCCGTGCGATCGACTATTCTAGTAAAGAGCGATCGCGTCACGTTCTTGGCGTACTGAGGGCGGTAAGGATAAGTGCAGTGCATTACTTTAATCGGTTTGTCGATCGCATACATTTCCTTCCACTTATCCAAGTAGTTGTAAACAGGGGACAAAGTTGTCATTTTCGGTTTCACAGATGCAACAGCAGCCGCAAAAGCACCCTGGTCTTTTAAGAGTAGCACATTTTGATGTGCTACTACTATCTCGAAATATTTCTTAAAGTTTGTGAACAATTCCTGAGTTTTACTGCTTTTCGTAAAAGCGATAAATCCGCCATTGTATTGAATGCTATTTTCATTTAGCGGCAACCCGACAGACTGCAAAGTGGAGAGAATATCCTGCTTGACTCTTAATAAATTTGCAGCTTTAGCAATCGCAGGCTGCACATCTTCCGTCACCAACAAATCCACCCCGTCAAGAAAATCAAAAACTTCATCTATTGGCGACAGCAAACAAATATCACAATCCATATAAATAGTTTTCTCAAACAGAGATTCCCGGTACAAAGCCAGCTTAGCTAGACGCGACGCTAAAACAGGATTTTCGTGAGAAGGTGCAGGTTTCAATATGACATTTCCGAACACCTGAAGTAAAGGATATAAAATTAGAGGTACTCTATCTATTAAAATAATAATTGGTTCCCGGTGAAACTTCCTGACAGACGCCAGAAAATGAATGCAATCCTGGAAAGAGTAAAGACCAGTTAAAATAGTGATAAATCCCTTAACTGCTAATTTATTTGAATTCATTAATTTTTACTTATTGATTGACTTATTTCCTTCAGTGAGTCCACTCCCAAAAGCTCTCACTCCAGTCATCTCGCTCGTGATAAATTCCTTGCCATTCATAAAAATGTACAAAATCTTTCAGGTTAATTGTTTTATTGACATTGCGGATCATGTAAAGAGGTTTATCTCCATAAAAAGAAGCCCACATAGTATAACTGCTAGGCGGCCCGACAACATAGTCGCACTCAGCCAGAGCATACATATCTTCAATTAAATGACCGCTGCCAAATCCACAGTTAAACTTATCAAATAAACTCGGATTTTGCGGAATATTAGAACAAATCAAAAACTTAATTTTTTTTCCTTCAAATAGCCTGACCACAGAATTCATGACTTCTAAATATTGCTCAATTGTGTAAAAGTATCTCCCCTTTTGATGCTGAGCATAATCCCCTTGACGGATGTGAATTCCGACGACCAGATCGGAGTTATTTTTTAAATTCAATATCAAACGATCTACATTGATTCTATATCGCTCTAATGGTGCCAAGTAGGCTCTAATCGGGTCGGCATAATTGTGTAACTTGGGGACATCTTCTACAAACCAGCCATCTCGAAATAGCCAGCCTTGAAAACACACTATTGAACCGTGCTTGATTTGTTCGTTCTCCTGATATTTTAGCCAACTAAAAGGTTGTTTTCGGGTTATTTCTTGCGTTTTTAATATTTTTTTGTTGCTTAAATACTTAATAAAATTATAATATTTACTTCTGACAAAATTGTTACCTGCTGCGGTAAAATATGGAGGAGGATAACAACACAAAAAATCCCCAGCGGTTCCCACAAAGAATTCTGCATATTCGTCAAAAGCAGGATTGAGAACAGTCAAATTATGCTCTATCCCCCAAGCAATGAAATTAGCAAAAAGCAGGAGCCGGTTGCCGAGTTGTCCCGATTTAGCAGATATTATTAGCATATTGTATTTTTGGGGCGGGGGGACGCCCGCCCCACAAGAATTCAATCAAACTTTGCTGTAATGGTAAGGTGTGCAATACCCACCCTACATACTAAGAGTTGTGGCGTTTTTGGTGCCACTGCCAAGCATGGGAGATAATGTTCTTAATGTCGGGATATTCTGGAGACCAACCCAAGGTTTTGATGGCTTTCTCGCTGCTGCCAACTAAAGCAGGCGGGTCTCCCGGACGCCGATCGCACTCAACAGCCTTAATCTCTTTGCCCGTCACTTGGCGAGCGGCTTCTATCACCTCTTTCACCGAAAACCCGCCGCCATTGCCCAAATTAAAGAAATCAGATTTGCCACCATTTAGCAAATATTTTAATCCCAAAATGTGAGCAGATGCCAAATCGTTAACGTGAATGTAATCCCGAATGCAAGTACCGTCAGGAGTATCGTAATCCGTGCCAAAAATCGCGATCGAATCTCGTTTACCCAAAGCAGCGAACAACACCAGGGGGATCAGGTGAGTTTCTGGATTGTGATCCTCTCCTATCAACCCGTTCGGATCGGCGCCAGCCGCGTTAAAATAGCGGAAACAAACAGACTTGAAATTGTACGCAGCGTCAAAATCCGACAAAATCCGTTCTACCATTAACTTAGTAGCACCGTAGGGATTGATCGGGTTTTGTGGGTGGTCTTCTGTGAGCGGAATTTTCTGCGGTACGCCGTAAGTCGCGCAAGTAGAAGAAAACACCAATTTATTCACCCCAGCACCAATCATTGCTTCCAAAAGGGTAATAGTGCCGATGACATTGTTGCGGTAATATTTAGCTGGGTCGGTAACAGATTCGCCCACGTAGGCGTATGCAGAAAAGTGCATTACCGCATCTATTTTGTGCTTAGCGAACAGGTTGTCGAGAAGAGTGCGATCGCTCGTATCGCCAACTACCAACTCGACCTGCAAAGCCCGATCTACTATATCTCGGTGACCGTAAACTAAATTATCCAAAATCACCACACCGTAACCGGCGTTTTTCAGTGCTAATACCGCGTGAGAACCAATATATCCAGCTCCACCCGTCACCAAAATAGTTTCTTTTTCTTCACTCATTTTATTCTGCCTGTTTTTGTAGCTGGAATTGCTAAGAGCCTTGTTAATTTGAGACTTCCACATTTGACGCTTTCACACTCGGCGTGATGCGGAGAATTCAAGCGCAATATATAGGCTTTGCTGTGTCCGACGGGACGCTCGCACTCCTAAAAAACGCTTTTTACACTCCAGACAGATACTGAGGGAGCAAGTCTTTTTGTTCAGTCAATAAACTTGAGGCGACCAATTTGGATATAATCAAATATCCGATTGATTTGATGTCGATCCTCTTCTGAAATTTTATCATCTGAGAGGAGAGCCGAAGTCAAAACTAAATTTTCCCGGCGAGTGAGCTTGCCAGACGCTACAATCCGCTCGACCATTTGAGAAATTGTTAAGTTCGATTTGTTGTGAGATGTTCGCATTTATTCGATCGCTTTTATGTCACAATAGTTAAAGTAGATTGCCGTTGTTGACCCAAAAATAATGATGCGTACCCGACTGCAAATCAATTTGCTCAACAGCACAAATAACCTATCAGAGTTTTACTTCCCAAGATAGATGTGGGTACTTGATAATTCCGCATTAAGTCTTCCGATAGCGTTCAGACTAATCTAATTATATAATATTTTTCCTAGAGAGGCAGTTTTTTATGCAGGTTTATCGGCTTCCGGTACTGTCGGACAATTACATTTTCTTGCTGCACGACCCCGATCGCGGCACAGCAGCCGTCGTCGATCCAGCCGCTTCAGAGCCCGTCTTGCAGCAACTGAGCTCGCTCGGAGCCCAATTAACAGCAATTTTCAATACGCACCACCACAGCGACCACGTAGGAGGCAACCAGCAACTGATCGATCGCTTTCCCCAAATTAAAGTTTACGGGGGCGCAGAAGACAGAGGCCGAATACCCGGACAGCAAGTGTTTTTACAAGCGGGCTCGCGCGTTGAATTTGCAGGCAGAAGCGCCGAAATTTTCTTCGTACCCGGCCACACAAAAGCTCACATCGCCTACTATTTCCCCCCCAGCAATCCAGGGGAAACCGGCGAATTGTTCTGCGGCGACACTTTATTTGCTGGAGGCTGCGGCAGACTATTTGAAGGCACTCCCACTCAAATGTTAGCCTCCCTCGAGCAACTGCGAAACTTGCCCGACAATACAAGAGTTTGGTGCGCCCACGAATACACGCTGAAAAACTTGCAATTTGCCATCAGCGTAGATGGCGACAATCCCGCTCTGCAGCAGCGCTGGGGCGAAGTCAAGGAAGCGCGCCGTCGATCGCAACCTACAATACCATCATCGATCGGTCTGGAAAAAAGCACAAACCCATTTTTGCGCTGGGATTGTCCCAACCTCCAATCAGCCGCCAATACCCGCGATCCAGTGCAAACCTTCGCTCGATTGCGCGGCATGAAAGACCGATTTTGACCTTAACGTGTTTGTTTCTTCACGTAACTCTTAAACTTGAGTACCGGTTCCCTCAACCACGGGTCCAATTTTCTGTATTTTAGCTGAAAGCTCGACATCGCATTAAGCTTATTTGGAATTTTTTCCACTTCGTCCTTAAACGGTGTTTGAGACAACATATCGAGCCATAATGGGTTGGGGGCTGAGCTTTCCCACGGTTTCGGTCTCGATATAAAGTGCATCACTTTAGTTGACATATCTTCAGTATTGGGGTTGTTCCATATTTGGTCTAATGGCTTCCACCTTTCCCCTAAAAATGAATTTAATGCACCCTGATCGTGATCCGCCCAAAGGTTTAATCGAGCGTTCTCGATCAACTTTTCGGACAGTTGCTCTTCCTCCCAAAGCTTCATGTTGTAAAGTAAAACGCCAGAATTTAAATAAGGGTTTCGATCTTGAGAATTGTTCGGATTTCCCCACATATTGGGTGCGGCTGCTATCGGCATTGGGTTAATATCTAGGTTCCACAGCGCCTCTAAACTTCCGAGAACGATCGCGTCGCTGTCGAGCCAAATCAGCCTTTCTGTTTCCTTGGTATATTTTTCCGGCTCCAATCTAGCGTAGGCAAGTTTAGAACCTGACAGGGAAAGAAGTTGGTCGTAATTTGATTGCAATTCTTGCCATTCAAGCTGGTATTTGCAGCAATTTTGTAACTGTACCTTTTGCTCTGGATCTATGTCGGTAGATACAATGCTAATTTTTACCTGCTCGTGTCTAGATTTAGTAACATTGAGATCTATAGACTTAATAAGTGCTGCTAAACCCAGAATATAGTTGCTATTGGCGGCTGTGAATATGTGCATAGGATTAAGTTGGTGAAATGAACAAAGGTAAAAGGCGCGCGGTCAAACTTGAGACAAAGGCCGGCACGGCAGAAAGCAGGCGACCCTATATTGGGTAAACAAGCTCGTCCGTTTACCGTTGAGACGAACATAACCTTGCCTAAATTTACGATCTGGTTTACACAAAGAAACGGGCTTTTTAAGTAGGCAGGCGCCTATAAAGTTTACAATGTAACAGAAGGTAAGGCAGGCGTAACAATAGGGATTGCTTCGTTTCTCTCGCTGCAAGAGAGGGCTAATGTATTTCCCAGCTTCATCCACTTATTTACCTGTGCGCAAGTTTCATCTGTTCGCGCCCTAAAACCAGCAACAGCCGTCGGTAATATGCAGCAACGCGGGAAACTGCTGAGACTGACTGACCTTGCATTTCAAACAGCAAGAAATGGATCCGTCGCCTCTGCTGAATCTCGCTCGCAACTGGTTAAGACGTGGGACTCTACGATAAAATGAATTGTCCTAAGATTGACATTCCAGCAGAACCCTCGACATCCCTCTTAGGTTTGAATTGTCACCCTGATTAAATCAAAATTTCCTCGGGTTATTTCCATATTATTGATGAGCGCGATTGGCTTTGCCAAAAGTAAAACGAGCGTTGAAACCGATGCAAAATCCACGCAATACTGAACTCCAACCGAAAATCGACCCCTCTGTTTCAACGGATTCTAACCAACCGCTCTACCCAGGCGCGCCTTTGCCAACAGATGTAGGGATGCTCCTGCAATTAGCAGATGGTAGCATTCAGGGGTGCAATTCTCACGCCCAGGAGCTGTTGGGGATGACAGCACAACAGATGCAGGGCTGCACTTCAATAAATAGTCTGCTGCATACTGTGCGTGAAGATGGCTCGGATTTTCCCGGGGAGACGCATCCGGCGATTGTGGCGCTGCAAACCGGGCGATCGTGCTCCAATGTCATCATGGGCTTCGATCGGCCACAGGGAAAATTGATTTGGTTGAGGCTCAATTCAGAACCTTTATTTCAGGGAGATCGATCGACTCCCGTAGCGGTAGTTACAACCTTCACCGAGCTCGCTCAACAAAAGCCCGAACCAGTTGGTAACGCGCCCGCGCCACAACTGTCAGACACCCTCGAAAGTATTTCGGACGGGTTCTTTGCTTTGGATCGAGACTGGCGATTTACCTACGTCAATTCGCAAGCGGCGCGGTGGCTGAATAGATCGTCGAAAGATTTGATTGGCAACAGCCTTTGGGAAGAGTTTCCCGAATCAGTGGGCAGTTTGTTTGAACAGGAATATCGCCACGCCGCCACCTTCCAAGTTACGGTTAGTTTTGAATCTTTTTATCCACCGCTCAATGCTTGGTATGCGGTACGAGCGTATCCGGTTCCATCGGGACTAGCCGTTTATTTTCAAGATGTGACCGAGCAGAAGGCGGCTCGGGCTGCTTATATCAAACAAGCGCAAACGGCACACCAACAACTAGCAGAAATCGAGGCGATTTATGCTAGTGCGCCGATCGGACTTTGCTTTATCGATACCGAGTTGCGGTTTGTCCGCCTCAACGATCGGCTAGCAGAAATTAACGGAGTTCCAGCCGCCGCCCACATCGGCAAAACATTGCGCGAAATCTTGCCAGAAATGGCAGATGATTTAGAGCCGCTTTACCGACAAGTTATTGAAACTAAAGTTCCACTCCAACAGCTCGAAGTTCGCAGGACGAACTCAGCACAGCCGGGAGTCGAACAGGATTGGCTGTTGAGTCTCTATCCGCTGAGGGCCGAGGACGATCGCGTGCTGGGCGTGAATGTGACGGTGGATGAAATTACCGATCGCAAAGCTACCCAAAAAGAAATTCGACGGCTCAACCAGGAACTAGAGCGACGAGTTAATGAACTGCAATCGATACTTGATGCTGTACCCGTTGGCATTACGATCGCCAACGACCCACAGTGTAAAGTAATTCGCGCTAACCGGTTTGCCCAGTCGATGTTGATAGTGCCGCCCGATACCAATGTTTCTGGAACCGGAGAGCAAGCCGGGGCCCTTCCGTTTAGACGGTTCCGCAACGGACAGGAAATTCCGGGAGAACAACTGCCAATGCAACTGGCGGTGGCCAACGGCGTCGAAGTGCGAGATGTGGAAATTCAAATGGTGCGATCGGACGGGGTAGCCTTTGATTGGTTGGTGAATGCGGTGCCGTTATTTGACGAGCAGGGCGCAGTTCGCGGTTCTGTGGCAGCGTTTATGGATATTAGCGATCGCAAACAAGCTCTTGCTGCTTTGCACCGCTCCCAGGAACGCTATCGCACTTTGTTTGATTGCCTGGACGAAGGCTTTTGCATCATCGAAATGCTGTTTGACGCCAACGAAAAGCCGATCGATTACCGCTTTTTGGAAGTCAATCCGGCTTTCTTGAAACAAACCGGACTCGAACAAGCCGCGGGTAAAACGGCGCGACAACTCCTTCCGGATGTCGAAGATTATTGGTTTGAGCTGTACGGCAAAGTTGCGCTGACGGGGGAACCCCTGCGCTTCGAGCACGGCTCGGAAGCCATGAACCGCTGGTTTGAGGTTTCGGCGTTCCGCACTCCTGAGCCGCAGAGCCGAAAAGTCGCCTTACTTTTCAAAGAAATCAGCGAGCGCAAACAGTCGGAGAATCTCCTGCGACAACAGCAAGAGCAACTGCGGCTGTTCGTCAAACATTCGCCTGCGGGGGTGGCGATGTTTGACCGCCAGATGCGGTATATGCTGGTGAGCGACCGCTGGCTGGCAAGTTACGGACTCGGCACTCAAAACATTGTGGGCCGATCGCACTACGACATCTTTCCCAATTTGCCCGATCGTTTGAAACAAATCCACCAGCGCTGTCTGGCGGGAGCAGTTGAAATGTGCCCTGAAGATCGGGTTCCCCGCCCTGATGGCTCGATCGACTGGGTGCGCTGGGAAATTCATCCTTGGCGAACCAATACCAATGAGATTGGCGGCATCATGCTTTTTTGCGAAATCATCACCGAGCGCAAAAACGCTGAACTCGCCGTGCAAGCTGCCTCCCAGCAAGTCAGCAATATTATAGAAAGTATTACCGATGCCTTTATCGCGATCGATTCACAATGGCGCTATACCTACGTTAATGCCACAGCAGAAAAACTGCTTTCTCGATCGAGAGCCGACTTGTTAGGTCGATCGGTCTGGGAGGTATTCCCCGCCGAGAAAGAATCAAATTCAAGGGCATATCAAGAATTTCATCGAGTCGTTAACGAGCAAGTTTCTGTCAAATTTGAAGAGTTTTCGCCCTCGCTCCAGAGGTATATAGAAGTGAGCGCCTATCCTGCGGCAGAAGGACTTACGGCTTATTGGAGCGATATTAGCGATCGCAAACGCACTGAAGAAGAACTGCGGCAAAAGAATGCGATTTTGAACGTGATTAACGAGTCAGCGCCCACGCCAATTTTTGTCAAAAATCGAGAAGGACAGATTATTTATGCCAATCCAGCCACGCTGCAAATAATGGGCAAACCTGCTTCTGAAGTAATTGGTGGTCGCGATCTGGATTTATACCCAGTAACAGAACTTGCAGCCAGAGTCACGGAAAACGATCGGCGCATTATGGAATCTGGACAAACAGAAGTCCTCGAAGAATCTCACGATGGCATTCGGACATTTCTGGTAACGAAAGCTCCCTACCGCAATCAGGCGGGAGAAGTCATCGGCCTGATTGGCATCTCCAGCGACATCACAAATCGCAAACGAGCAGAAGTCGCCCTACAAGAACAAACTAAGTTACTGCAAGTCATCATTGACAGCATTGGCGATGGTTTAATTTTGGCAAACCAACAAGGGGAGTTTGTGCTGTTTAACCGAGCCGCCGCAGGCATATTCGGTCGGTTATCGAATGAAAAATCTTCTGAGGAATGGTCGAGCACCTGCGGACTATTTGCGGCAGACAAAAAAACTTTCTTCCCCGCCGCTGAACTACCTTTAGCCAGAGCAATCAAAGGTGAATATGTCAATGATGTAGAGGTATTTGTCCGCCGCGAAGATTCCGAAGCTCGCTGGATCAGTATCAGCGGTTATCCGGTAGTTGATGTTAGCAGCCAAATCAAAGGCGGAGTGATTGTCTGTCGGGACATTACAGAACGCAAACAAGCCGAAGCAGCGCTGCAAGAAAGCGAAGAACGATTCCGCAATATGGCTAACAACTCTCCTTTTATGGTCTGGGTAACAGACTCCACAGGCTATTGCACTTTCTTGAGCGAAAGCTGGTATGAATTCACAGGTCAAACTGAGGAAACAGGTTTGGGATTGGGTTGGGTAAACGCGCTGCATCCAGAAGACCGAGAACAGGCTAAAAATGCGTTCTTGCCTGCAAACGAACGCCAGGAACCGTACCGCGTAGAATTTCGCCTCCGGCGCTCCGATGGCGGATATTCTTGGGCGATCGATGCGGCTGCTCCCAGATTTAGCGAAAGCGGACAATTTGAGGGTTATATCGGCTCTGTTATCGACATTACAGAGCGCAAACAAGTGGAAACCGAGCGCGATATGGTTCTTCAATTAGAACAAACTGCCCGCGCGGAAGCCGAGCGAGCTAACCGCATTAAAGACGAGTTTCTGGCGGTGCTTTCTCACGAGTTGCGATCGCCCCTGAATCCGATTTTAGGCTGGTCGCAACTGCTCGTCGGCGGCAAGCTGAACAGGACTCAAAGTGCCACAGCTTTTGAGACGATCGAGCGCAACGCCAGGCTGCAATCTCAATTAATCGAAGACTTGCTTGACGTGTCTCGGATTCTGCAAGGGAAACTCAGATTGAATGTCGCTCCGGTGAATCTGGCAACCATTATCCCGTCTGCGGTGGAAACCGTGCAATTAGCAGCCCAAGCAAAAAAAATTCAAATTAAAACAATTTTAAGTCCCGATGTCGGGCAAGTTGTCGGCGATACAAGTCGCTTGCAGCAAATTGTCTGGAATTTGCTGTCAAACGCGGTGAAATTCACGCCAGAAGGCGGTAGAGTTGAAGTTAGATTAGGGCAAATCGAACACCAAGCTCAAATTCAAGTCACGGACACTGGTAAAGGCATTCTTCCCGATTTCTTGCTTTATGTTTTTGACCATTTCCGACAAGAAGATGGCGCCACAACTCGCAAATTTGGCGGCTTGGGATTGGGATTGGCGATCGTTCGCCAACTGATCGAACTTCACGGCGGAACGGTGTTTGCAGAAAGCCCAGGAGTTGGTCAAGGAGCGACGTTTACGGTGAGATTACCGCTATTAAATGATGATTCTAGAAGGCAGGAGGAGGAAGAACGTCATGGGGCTGTTAGTCCGGAGATCTCACCCAGGCCGCTAGCTGGATTGAGAATTTTGGTGGTAGATGATGAACTCGACTCGCGAGATTTTGTCGCTTTCGTGCTTGAGGAAGCGGGTGCAGAGGTGATTTCGCTGTCATCTGCTGCTGAGGCGCTAGAGTCGATCGAACAAACTGCACCGGATTTGCTCGTTAGCGACATCGGAATGCCCCAGATGGACGGATATATGTTGATAAATCGCATCCGCACTCAGCTTGCGCCTGAGTATCGGCAGTTGTTGGCGATCGCCTTAACGGCCTATGCTGGAGAAGGGAACGAGCGCCAAGTTTTGCAAGCCGGATTTGACAAACACTTAGCCAAGCCGATCGATCCGACCCTGTTAGTTGCTACGGTAGCGCGATTGAGCGTTGAGAGCGATCGAGCGCGACACAGTGGTAGGTAAGCTTCAAGAGCAGCACCTCCCCGTTTGGCGCAATTTCCAACTGAAGAGCCAGTTAAAAGATATTATGCCTGTCAACAGTCAACAGTCAACAGTCAACAGTCAACAGTCAACCCTCTTCCTTGCGATCGCCCCTCAAACTTCGCTATTATAAAAAGTTGCAGTTAAAACCCCACAATCAACGATCATGGCCAAGCGCGTCCAATTAGTTTTAAATAAAGATGTCAGCAAACTCGGCAAAGCTGGCGACGTAGTAGAAGTAGCCCCGGGGTACGCCCGCAACTACCTAGTACCCCAAGGAATGGGATTTAGAGCCACTCCGGGCATTCTCAAGCAAGCAGAGCGCCGCCGTGAAGAAGAAAGAGTGCGCCAGCTAGAGCTCAAGCAGCAAGCTGAAGTCCGCAAAACCGCCCTGGAATCGGCTGGACCTTTCATCATCTCCAAGCAAGTTGGCGAAGCAGACGCGATTTTTGGTACAGTTACCAACCAAGAAGTAGCCGAACTGATTTTCAACTCTACCAGTCAAGAAGTCGATCGGCGCGGCATCACCCTACCCGAAATTCGCCAAACTGGTACATACAAAGCTGAAATCAAACTACACGCAGAAGTTACTGCTGAAGTTGATATTCAAGTTGTTCCGATGTAATTAAGAGTTATCAGTCATCAGTCATCAGTCATTAGTTGTTAGTCATTAGTCATTAGCTAACAACTAAGCACTGCTAAGTAAGAACCCACTAACGCTAACTTGCAGATTGAGAACGGGAGCATCTGTGCAGAGAGTAAGAAGCATTTTTTCAGGGGTGCGAGCTCGAGAGAGCGTGAGTCTGGTATAAACGCGAGCTCGCGACAGATCGCACTCCTATAAAAGCTGACACTGATAATAATAACTAATGACCCCCCCCCCCCGGAAAAACGGACACAAGCCCCGACGATCCTGATGGGCGAACCTAAAATTTTAGGATCTTGTTCAAGCTCCCAGATTCATCTGTACAGTAAATATAAAATATAAAATATAAAATCTACAGCCGAAAACCTAAAATATAAAATATAAAACCGAAAATCGAAAATATAAAATCGAAAATATAAAATCTACAACCGAAAATCGAAAATATAAAATCTAAAATATAAAATCTACAACCGAAAACCGAAAACCTAAAATATAAAATATAAAACCTAAAATATAAAATATAAAATCTAAAATCTAAAATCGACCTGGGGACTATTGACTAATGAGCGATTTGATGCCGACAAATATAGAGGCAGAAGAAGCAATTTTGGGCGGGATTTTAATTGACCCCGAAGCTATTTCCCGAATAGCCGAACTTCTGCGGCCGGAGTTTTTTGCCATCACCGCTCATCAAGTCATTTATCGATCGGCATTAACCCTATTTTTACAGGGTCAGCCTACCGATTTAATGACGGTAACAACTTGGCTAACCGACCGCAACCAGTTAGAGCAAGTAGGAGGAATAACTAAATTAGCACAATTAGTCGATCGCACAGTTTCAGCAGTCAACATCGACCAATATGCAGTTTTAGTTGAAGACAAATATCAGCGCCGCAAATTAATCGAAGCTGGCAACAACATAGTACAATTAGGCTACGAAACGGCAGCACCGCTAGAAACAGTCTTAGACCGCGCCGAACAAGAAATTTTCAGCATAACTCAAGAACGTCCGCAACAGGATTTAGTGTCGATCGGCGAAACGCTAAACCAAACATTTCAAGACCTAGAAAACCGCAATGAAGGTCTCACACTTCCCGGCATTCCCTGCGGTTTTTATGACTTAGATGCTATGACAGGAGGCTTTCAGCGATCGGATTTAATCATCGTTGCGGCTAGGCCGGCGATGGGCAAAACCGCCTTTTGTACCAACATCGCCCACCACATCGCCGCCGGACAGCAAAAATTGCCCGTGGCCGTTTTCAGCTTAGAAATGTCGAAAGAACAGCTAGTGCAGCGTATCCTGTCCAGCGAAGCCAAAATAGAAAGTAACCGATTGCGATCGGGTAGAATCAGTCAAAATGAATGGGAACCCATCAGTACAGCGATTGGCAACTTATCAGAACTGCCGCTATTTATTGACGATACTCCCAATATTACCGTCACAGAAATACGATCGAAAGTCCGCCGCCTCCAAGCAGAACAAGGCGGAACCCTAGGATTAGTCTTGCTAGATTACCTGCAATTAATGGAGGGTAGCAGCGACAACCGCGTGCAAGAACTATCTCGAATTACCAGAAGTCTTAAAGGTTTAGCCCGGGAACTCAACGTGCCGATTATTGCCTTATCTCAGTTGAGTCGGGGTGTGGAAGCGAGGACAAACAAGCGGCCGATGATGTCTGATTTACGCGAAAGCGGCTGCTTAACAGGTGATAGTTTGGTAATGCTAGCAGATACTGGTGTGCGCGTACCCATTCGTGAATTAGTAGGAAAATCTGGCTTCACAGTTTGGGCGCTCAATGAAGCCACCATGCAGTTAGAAAAAGCTGTTGTTAGCAATGCCTTTGCTACAGGTGTGAAGCCTTTACTACGACTGCAAACTCGTTTGGGACGAGCAATTAGAGCCACTGGCAATCATAAGTTCTTAACCATTCACGGCTGGCGGCGATTGGACGAGTTAAAAATAGGCGATCGCATTGCCCTACCTAGATACGTATCAAGTTCATTCATCCAATCGATGGACAATGCCGAAATAGCCTTGCTAGGACACATGATTGGAGACGGATGTACTCTACCTCGACACGTTATTCAATACACTACTAGAGAGAAAGATTTAGCCAATACAGTGGCAAATCTTGCAATAGAAGTCTTTGGAGAGCGAATCATACCTCGTATTTGTAAAGAACGTGATTGGTATCAAGTTTATCTTCCTGCCGCCTATCATCTGACACATAATGTGAGGAATCCTGTAACTGAATGGCTAGATGCTTTAGGTGTTTTTGGTCTGCGTTCTCACCAGAAGTTTGTCCCTAATCAAATATTTGAGCAGCCTCAAGAAGCAATAGCTTTATTTTTACGCCATCTTTGGTGTACTGATGGTTGCATAAAAACAGGTAGGGGTAAATGTCATTACCCTAGTGTTTACTATGCTTCCAGTAGTGAAAAATTGGCAAGAGATGTTCAGTCACTCTTACTCAGACTTGGTATCAATGCCCGCTTATTTTTAAGCCCCCAGCCAGGGAAAGGGCGAGATCAACATCAAGTTTGGGTTACTGGAAGACCTGATTTAGATAAGTTTATTCATTTGATTGGTGCAGTAGGTAACTACAAACAGCAAGCTCTGACAGAAATTGCAGAATACATTGAAATTCGTTCTAGCAATACTAATAGAGATGTCATACCGCGTGAGGTGTGGAAAATGTATGCTGTTCCTGCTATGCAGCAATTTGGTTTAACTACACGCCAGATGCAAGCACAGCTTGGCAACTTATATTGTGGTACAACCCTTTACAAACACAACCTTGGTCGGGAACGAGCATTCAGATTAGCTACAATTGTTAAATCTAATGAGCTTGCCCTCTTATCTAAGAGCGATATTTACTGGGATGAAATCGCCTCAATAGAAGTTGATGGCGAAGCTGAGGTTTACGATTTAACAGTGCCTGCACTGCATAATTTTGTCGCTAATGACATCATAGTTCACAACTCGATCGAGCAAGACGCAGATTTAGTAATTATGCTCTACCGCGATGAATATTACAACCCTGATTCGCCCGATCGCGGAATTGCAGAAGTAATTATTACCAAACACAGAAACGGGCCGACAGGAATCATCAAACTATTATTTGACCCCCAATTTACCTGCTTTCGCAATCTGGCATCTCCGAAGCGATCTTAAATCAACCAGGGCTTATATTATGTTTGTTGAATGGGCCGTTATAAAATTTTGTCGATCGAGTGGACCCGGGTTTATACATATTTTCGATGAATGAAATATTGTTGGTGAAACCTGCCCCTAGAAATATTGTAGTTAATTTACCAGACGTGATATTATATCAAATCCGTTAGCATCGGAATAGTAAATTCGAGTTGACGGTTGACTGTTCACTGTCAACAGTCAACGGTCAACAGTCAACATCATTCCGGTGTAACCGGAAATGATATTACACAGAAACCCGGTTTCTTAAAAAAACCGGGTTTGTAAACACCGTAAAAGTTTTACGTTTAATTAAGTTGAGCTACCTAGCCAGCGATTTTCAACAATTCTACATCAAAAATCAGCGTAGCATTAGGAGGAATCACTCCGCCCGCACCGCGAGCGCCGTAACCGAGTTCAGGGGGAATAATCAACTGGCGGCGCTCTCCAACTTTCATCGTACCGACACCTTCATCCCAACCCTTAATTACTTGACCCACGCCAATTTTGAACTCAAAAGGAGAATTGCGATCGCGCGAACTGTCAAACTTCGTGCCATCCTCCAAAGTTCCAGTGTAGTGCACCACCACCTTCTGCCCGGTTTTTGGAGTCGCCCCATTACCCTCTTTCAATTCAACATATTTCAGACCTGATTTTGTGGTGACAGTATTATCAGTTTTCTCAGTATTATCAGTCATGTTATTGCCAGCGATAGTAGCTGGTACCTCCGGTAAACTAGCATCAGCTAGTAACAAGCTATCTTCATTTAAAGACGGCGCTGACAAATTCTCAATAGTAGTCTCGGGTAAAAGATTGTTCAATTCGGCGGCAACTGCTTGGGATCCTGAACCGCCCATTTGAGCGACTATCAAAAACACAAAGCAAACCAGCATTACCCCCAAGCTGACTAGAACTCCTCGCAAAATTAATCCTCCTGATACTTTTAACCGCGATATCTCAGATATCTAAGACATCTAGTACAACAAAAACTACCAAAATTTATCTGAAGTTTTCCACCAAAAAATGGCAGGTGTCAGATAATTTTAAAGGCAAAAGTATGAAGTCAGAATGTTTGTAATTCTACATAAGTGGCTTCTACATAAGTGCCTTTGTGATGCTTCTGGCTTCGGGTGACAATCTTATCACAAGATAGCAGCGAAGCGTCCCGCCCGATCGAACTCAGCGCCAGTTACGGTTTTCTAAATCCCGCATCTGACGTTCGAGACGATCGAGCCTTCCCCGCAACTCATCCATTTCGGACTGTCGGGGAACTCCCATATCTTGCAGCATATTCCGTAGTTGCCGCTGCAACTGCGTATCCCAATTGCCCTGCTCGGACTTGAGCTGCTCGGTCATGTCCTCGACAAAGGTTTTGGCTTGCTCGGAATTGATTTTGCCATCTTTGACCCATTGCTCGCTGACTTCCTGCAATTTCTCGGCCACCAGGGAGGTAGTACCAATGCCGAACATTACCAGTTGTTTGAGTAAGTTGCTATTGTTATCCATATATTTTTCCTACTGTTTGCCCCTTCATACCCGATCGGCTCAGGTCGCCTGCTGTCGCTGCCAAACCATCTGTACACTTAAAGTTACATCAGCGCTGACCTACCTTTCTATTTTGGAGCATCCAGCCGCCTGATGGCGAGTCGAGCGTGTCGAGCAGCGTTCGGTAAACCCGCTAATGAGCTACCGACAAAATTACCCAATCACCTGCTGTCTATGCCTGATTGCCCCCGCTGTCACCAACCTGTAGACGCCCGAGCGATCGCCTGTGCGCACTGCAAAACCCCTCTCAAGGCTTTCGGTCATCCGGGTATCCCCCTTTATCGATCGCAATCCGAAGAATTTCTGTGTACTACTTGTATTTATCACGAAGACGACACTTGCAACTACCCCCAGCGTCCCTTTGCCAAAGAATGCACGCTTTATCACGATCTAGCTGAGCCGCTTGTGCCACAGACGAGCCGTTACATCAGCGGTGGCTGGCCACAATCAATCAAAAATTGGTGTCAGCGCCATCTCGTTTGGTTAGCTTTATTAGGTTTAATTATTATTAGCATTGCTCTGTCGATTTAATTGGATTGTACAAAGCGTAGAATAGAGATATCTCTGTTAATCTGGGTTGCTCTATTATTCTGTAAATTATTAATGAGTTACGTATTGGGCATCGACGGCGGCGGCACTAAAACTATCTGCATCTTAATGGACGAAAACCACGTTGTTTTGGGACGGGGTGAAGCAGGGCCGTCAAATTATCAAACGCTGGGAATTGAGGCAGCAAAACAATCGCTCCAATTGGCGATCGAACGAGCAGTTATGTCCGCTAATATCGACGAGGCTGTAGGCAACCTCAACATAGAAGCAATTGGTCTGGGACTAGCAGGCGTCGGGCGTCCAAAAGATATTGAAATGGTGCAATTTGTAGTGCAGAACTTGCAGTTGACGAATACTTTGCCAGTAACCCAATCATTCCTGCCCAGAAATATAGTAATTTGCAGCGACTGCGCGATCGCACTTGCTGGCGGCACCGGCTATCCAGTGGGTATCACCGTTATTTCAGGAACCGGTTCGATTGTTTTCGGGCAAAACAGTCAAGGTAAAACTAAACGAGTCGGCGGTTGGGGATATATTTTAGGCGATGAAGGCAGCGGATATGACATCGCCATTCAGGGTTTGCAAGCTACTTTGAAGTTCTATGACGGACGCGGAGAGTTTACAGCACTTGCGGAAAAATTTCAAAACCATTTAGGCCTAAATCACCTAGAAGAATTGGTAGAAATCGTTTACCGGCGCGGTTGGGGAGTGAAAGAAATTGCAGCTTTGGCACCGATTGTCGATCGAGCCGCAGCAGAGGGCGATCGCGTCGCTGACGGCATTATCAATAGTGCTGTGGCAGAATTAACCTCTTCAACAAAAATAGCCATTTCAGCGCTATTTAACCAAACAGAAGAATTTGAAATTGCGCTCGTAGGAGGTGTGTGGGGTGGCGAAGCAAATTGCCGGGGTCGGTTTGAAGCAGCAATAAGTGCTCACGCCCCAAAAGCTAAGGTAATTTCGCCCCGATACGAACCAGCTTTCGGTGCTGGATTGTTAGCCTTAAACGCTCTCAACAATTAATTGTTGACTGTTGACTGCTGACTGCTGGCTGTTGACAAGCGAATTTCAAAGGTGGTACCCGCCACGTGATAAATCCGTGGAATCAATCCCAAATCTCAAATCGAAAATCCTCAAGCCCCCGCATTTATCCGTGGGGTCAATCTAAAATCTCAAATCTAAAATCTAAAATCGATTGACTATCTACCTTATCTTCCCGATCGCCCCTGTCTTGCGGATTTTCTCGATTTTTCCAAATTTTCAACTTCTGGATTATCTACCTTATCTTCCCAACTTGTAGAATTCCAGCCTGCCATAATTAAAACATCAGATGAATGCGAAACCAGAAACAAATTTAGCATTAGTGCGTTCCTAAGTAAACCAAAACCGCAGCAAGGAGACAATTCATATGATTACTTCTCACACATGGCGTTCAGCAACAGCAGCCATCCTCGCACTGGGCATTACAGTTGGAACCAGCGCGCCGCTGGTGGTAGCTAATCCCGCAGAAGCTCAACAACGAACTTCACAATTTGATAGCATCCGAATTCCGTCGGGCAGTGTAATTCCAGTTAGCTATGAAAAAGACAAAATAGTTGTCACCCGCGAAGAAACTGCACCTTTAACTTTAACAGTAGCGCGAGACATCCGCACAGATCGAGGCAGAGTATTAATCCCAGCAGGCAGCCAGATAGTCGGGGCATTGCAACCTGTCAGAAGAGGCAATCAAATTGGCAGTCAATTTGTTGCCAGAGAGTTAATTATCAGCCGCCGCCAACGCTATCGGATTGACGGAACTTCAGGAATTATTACCAGAACCGAAAGAGTCCAAAAAGGTAGTAGCACAGGTTCATTAGCACAAGGTGCAGCATTGGGTGCAGCAGCAGCAGCAGCACTAGCAGGCATTACCGGCGACAAAGCGATCGCGACTGAAGAAGTATTGGGAGGCGCTGGGATTGGCGCTTTAGCTGGAGCATTGTTGGGGCGGCGCAGCGTTGACGTGATCGTGATTCGCCCAGAACAAGATTTGGCAGTAAGATTGCGATCGGACATCGTACTCCGCTAATATTGGGATCTTCTGATTAATTATTTGCAGTAAAACATTGTCGATCGCTAACTTGTGGTCTCCCGATAATTGGCTAGGCATACTGTTAAGGTTGTGCCTAGCCATGTTTGTTGGCGGAATTATTGGATGGGAGCGCCAACTCAGAAACAAACCAGCGGGATTGAGAACTCATATGCTAGTAAGTATGGGTTCTGCACTGTTTGTTTTAATACCGCTGGCAATGGGTACAAATGAAAACGGACGAGATGGTATAGAGCGCGTAATTCAAGGCATTGCTGCCGGGATTGGGTTTTTGGGAGGCGGAGAAATCCTGCGGCAAAGTCAACAGGAAATAGGCAAAGTAGAAGTTCACGGCCTCACCTCTGCCGCCGCTATTTGGGTGTCAGCAGCTTTAGGAACTGCGGCAGGATGCGGGTTGTGGCAACTGGCATTAATTGGCGCTTTAATGTCGCTGTTTGTTCTGAGAGTAATTAAAAAGTTAGAGCGTCGGAGTCGGAAATAGTCTCAGTCAATCGATTTTAGATTTTAGATTTTAGATTTTAGATTGAAGCATTGACCCTACGGATAAATACGTTAGGCAAGTTTCATCGGATACACGTTTTTTATTTCTGGATCCTGAGTCTGCGAAGGAATGAATGGGGGGCTTGTATCCTGGATGCTTTCGGTCATTATATAATGTCTGGTAAAATAACCGTTATAAAGTTTGTACTGACGACGGAAGTCCGAAGGAGTTTTATGAGGACTAAAGTCCTCACTAGGAACCAATTTGATAGCGGTCGCTTGAGGGTACATAATATTAGCTCTATCCCCGCCGTAGGGACACGGAGCCTTTCTTATGACGAATTTAGGAGCGCTCACAAGTGCGATTCCCTACGGGATAGCTTCGCTTCACGCTGCCTATCAGAAGCAGAGGGGAATTGAACAAATGTTCCGAGATTATAAAAGTGGAGGCTATTATTTAGAGGGAACAGGCTTAAAATCTCAGCGACTGATGGTCTTATTTTTATTAATAGCACTAGCCTATAGTAGTGCGCTCGTGCCAGGACAAACTCGGAAAATGAAACAGGTAAAAAAGTATATTCTTCGTGATAATGAACAAAAAAAAGCATTCTCGATGGCGTACCTTTGGGAGTGATTTAGATAGCCAATAATGGCTAACATACCTGGAAAAATATGCCGGAGAGGTTCAAGAGTTAATGACATTAACCCCGACTAAGCGCCAATTTTATCAACGGGGGATGAGAGCTACAAGTCTGATTTAGTCTAGATATTAGCCATCTTTGTCACCCCCCCAGGGAAACAACTTAATCTTGCATGTAAAACCCAGGAGAGTAAAACCAGAGACAGATACAGAAAATTTGTCGCTAAATTAAGCTTTAGGTCAAGGTGCGTGAAATCCTTATATAAAGAGCGGCAATGAAAAAGATTTTAGTGATAGAAATGGATTTGGAAGGAGATGACTATCCCACCAAACCTTCTACGGCTGAAGAATTACTCAGAGAGATCGCAGACCTACTGGAAAAACAAGCCGCCCTCAGACAGGGGTGCGCTATTGAGTCCCAACGAGTTCCATCACTACTCCCTGGTGAGACAGCCAAACCGCCAGGTTTCCAGTCGCTCTTTCCTGCTTGCCCTCACCTGAAGGATGTTTTCCACTTTATTGAAGCAAATTATCACCAACCGATTGGGCTGTCTGATGTAGCTAAGGCAGTTGGTTACTCCCCAGCTTACTTAACCAACTTAGTGCGATGTCAGACCGGACAGACGGTGAACCGATGGATTGTCGATCGCCGAATGGCAGCGGCACGCTCCTTACTCCTAGAGTCTGACCAGTCAGTAGAGCAGATTGCTACAGCAGTGGGCTATCAGAATGTGGGTCATTTCTTCCGTCAGTTTCACCAGCTTTACGGCATGGCTCCGAAAGCTTGGAAGAAGAGCAATAGCAGTTACGTTAATTCTTCTCACACTGTTAAGTCTATCAAGCTTTATATAGGAGGATTTGACGAGGATGGCACAGCTCATGACTACCTAGCTGCTACAAAATCATCGAAAGATAAGCGAGAACTGATCGAAAGATAAGACATTGGTAATTGTTTAGGTATTCTATACACTTATAGGTAGAAATGAATAAAGAGGCAAATACTTGCTCGACAGTTTCCGTTTCCGTCTTACCCGAAACGTTTCGGGTAATCTTTCCTTTAGCCTCATTTTCCATTCGGTAGAGGAGCGAGGTCACGTTTGCTATGTCATATTGCAGTCGGAGGGACAGAAGGCTTAGTATTCCTTCAGTCTCCTCAACGGGATTTAAATCCTCCCGTTACAGATTTTCAACTAGGGCATACTGAATTGCCTGGTCATCAGTCATCTCCCGAATAGTTGCAGGCACTTTGGTTAGTCCAGCCTCAAGAGCCGCTCGATACCGTCGCTCTCGGGCCACTACCTCATACTTCTTACCCACAGGTCGGACTAATAGGGGCTGGAGAATGCCTTCGCTTTTAATCGACTCCACCAAAGACTGCATTGCTTGGGGGTCAAAGTAACGCCTAGACTGTGTCTGGGGCCAAGTAATTTTGTCAAGGGGCAGCGTGGAAGGAACCGACTCTGACTCGGATTCAGCAAATAGAGCTACATTTTTCAGCTTTGAGTGCTCAGCAGGGGACTGTCTGAAGTTGGATTACTTGTTCATTGACACTCACCCCGATCTCAATGAAGAAACCTTAATTTCTATCGGTATCTTTTGCCTGCCCTACTCTGAGCATCCTATCAGTCAGACGATGAAAGGAATTGCTGAGCAGATTGTTGGGGTGTCGCTTGATATAAGAAAGGTACTCATGGCAGGCGATCGCCTATGAACAAACAACAGGAATTTCGGAAAAGTGTGCTGGCCTCCTATGGTGCGAGTGCCTCCCAGACAGAGGAACTGCTTGCCTACAATCAAAATGTCTTTGAACGCAGTGGTTTAAAACATCCTGTCAAGTTTCCGCTTGCACCCGAAGCCCATGTGGCTGCCTGGCAGGAATATGCCGTTGCAGCAAGAGTTGTAGGGGTATTTGAGGTGCTGTCAGAGAAACTGGTGCAGCTTCGGTTTGCCATCCAGGAGGGTATCAGCCAGACTGAGGCATATCGCTTTGCCACTCGTAGGGGGGTTTCGGTGGATGGTATGGCAGAGGCGACGGGTTTAGTTTTGAGGCAGCCTGACAAACTTCAGTTGATGGTGCATCAAAGCCTAGCTGGAGCCATCCCGGTTGTGCTTGCTGGGAACCGGGAGGATTTTGTTTCTCTGGTACAGGCGATCGCAATGCACAATGAACCTAAGCCTGTCCCTGCTTCTATGGGAGCGTGCACAGTAAGCGGGTTCAACAACTGGGACAGGATTCGCCAGTATCGCCAACAATGGGAAGCTCGAAATTCTGGTAATTGCTCCGCAAGTAGTTGGGCAGAGGAGTTTAAGCGGATTATCCCCCGGAAGGAGCTTTATCAGGATCGGTTTATTATTTTGAGTGACAGTCCTTATAGCGACGTTTCAGCCAGCGACATGGGACTAAAGGAACCGGAGTGGCAGCGTTTATCTCTAGCGATTCGGCTGGAACATGAATGTACCCACTACTTTACACGTCGCTTGTTTAACTCGATGCGAAACAATCTGCTCGATGAACTGATCGCCGACTACAGGGGTATTGTAACGGCCATAGGGTACTATCGGGCTGACTGGTTCTTACGCTTCCTGGGGTTAGAGTCGTTTCCCCATTACCGAGAGGGAGGCAGGCTGCAAAACTACCGGGGTGAGCCACCGCTTTCGGATGGGGCTTTTAAGATTTTACAGGCCTTGGTAAAGGTTGCCGCAGAAAATTTGGAGGGCTTTGAGGCTGAGCATACAAGCGAGTTGAGAGAGACCAGTTTTCAACCCCTGATGTTGATGAGCTTAATCGGCTTGACTTTGGAAGAATTGGCGTCCCAAGAAGCAAGCTTTCGCATCCAAAAAACCTTAGAGCAATTGCAGACAACTAAGGGTGCATAGAGGCCTCAAGATTTTGGAATTTGAGGCAATTGGAGGCCCTATTTTGCTCTTTAAAATATACGGAGTGTGAACGAACCTGACGGTCAACTGAGTACAGTTAGACCGCAGGCTTCTTTTTCCTTTTTTGCAAAGGCTTTTTTGAGTGACGAAGTTCCCCCGCCACTTTCGTAACTCAGTCCAATCTTTTTGATAAGCTTGGCTGAATTTTCATCTCGATCCAAAGATTCTCCACACTGACAAGAATGCCACCGCTCCGACAATTCTTTCGGTACTTTATTGAGGCAATTCCAACAATGCTGAGAAGTTCCCTTGGGGTCGATAAACAAAACGCTTTTACCTAGTTTCCAAGCAATATATTCGAGAACAGTAGCGAACTGACCGTGAGCAGCATCAAGCATTGATTTATTCAATCCACTTTTGGCAGCTTGACCATTTGGCAAGTAGACCAAATTTCCCTCATCAAAAGCGGTATACGGCTTGGCACGTCTAGTCAAATTCTTAATGCTCAAATCTTCAACAATCAAAACCTCACACTTATCAAAAAGTTCATGTGCTGCCTTGAATTGAAAATCCAGCCTTGCCCTGGCTACAAATTGATGGAGTTTGGAAATCTTGCTCTTGATAATTTGCCAAGGTTTAGAATTCTTGACTCTATTAGCCAGCTTCGATTGAAGTCTTGCTAACTTCTCAGCAGACTTCCTCAAAAACCTGGGATTTTCGATCCTTTCGCCAGTGGACGTGTAGACATAATTGGTGACTCCTAAATCAATACCAAGACTGTTTTCTTCGGTCGGTTGAATTTCTACAACCGTTACTGGAACTGTTTTATCTTCTAGCGTTAGGGAAACATACCACCCATCCGCTTCTGGGATAACCGTTCCAGTCTTAACCTTGAAACCTGCTGGTATTGAACGATGGAATACCATTGGTACTTGACCTATTTTCGCAAGGTCAATACAAATTCTATTTTGCTCATCCTTGATAATATCGAGATTATCTAATTGAGGATAAGTAAAAGATTTATAGTAGTGGGAACCTTTGAATTTTGGTTTACCCCTACGATTACCGTTTTTGTCCGGTGTTGTAAAATTTGAGAAAGAAGTTTCCACTCGGTTCACCACATCCTGCAAAACTTGAGAATCCAAGCTTTTGTATTCAGAAAGTAGTTTCTTAGTATTTTTCAAGTCGGATAGTTGTATCGTTTGCCATTGAACGTAACCGCCTTCAATGTTTGAGAAAACATCACCTTTCTTAGTCAAAGGATTGCCCTGTTCATCTTTTTTTCTACCATCTCTAGTTTGTGTTCTAGTTAAGGGAATATTTTGATAAATTTCCTCAATAGGGATGATAGATGCAGTTAAAGGGCAAGCATTGATTGGTGTTCTCGTAGACTCCCACCACCTATATCTTTCGCCTAGTCGATAATTGTATTGTCTACGACAGAGTTCTAGATGTTTTTCGATGGTCGTCAATTGGGCTTTTGTGGGTTTGAGGCGGTATTTATACGTTAATTGCATCAGAAACTTCCTTTTTCGACCTTATTATAGTATAGTAAACCTGTGCACAAAACACAATACTAATTACAATATAATTGTCGGTTTCCGGCCGCGACAACCGACGCGCCTCTCATCCCTACTGTGATTTATTTGGGGTACAACGAGAGCGCTCAGATTTATCCCCTCTAAATACACAGAGGGACTTCCCGGCTGGTAGTTAAATAATTGTGAAATTGAACAGCTCGTCAAAACCAGACAAGCGATCGCCCTTGAATGGACGCGACGCGGTTTACCCAGGAACTCCTGAAAAGCTGACGGGGTGACAAGCAAAGCATTAGACTAACCTGGTAAAAGGCCAGATTACCCGAAACGTTTCGGGCAAGACGGAAGCGGAAACTGTAGAGATCGAAAAAATTAAGAGTATCTCCGAAAAATTATCCATTGTATTCAAATGTTGAGCCTCCTATCCTTAAATAGTAGAGCATTTAGTAGTTAAGCCCTGTAAAATTAGCTTGAACTATATATCAACCAACTGGTGGGATTTGCATTGTACAACCTAGGTTAGGGAGAATTTACACGTGACAGCCACTCCATCTAAGACAACAACCACTCAATCAGACATATCACAAATTGTTAGCCAAGCATCGTTTTTATTTGAACGCCTCAGCGATGAGCATATCCAAGAAAACTTCACCCAAGTGAATGAAGAGGAAGCTAACACACGCCTAGCCCACTGGTGTAAAGTTGTTGCCCAGGGGGACTGGAAAAAATTTCAGAAGCGCCTCGAGTGGAATGGGTGGAATATTGAGAGAGTGCGTCAAGTACTAGGAACAGTGCCAGTCTTGGATAGTCAAGCCTTGCCAAATTGGGCAACCACTTTAACTGAGATTGTGCAAACAGTCTCAGAATTTAGCTTAAACGATATATCCCCAAGCCCGATTGCTCCCGAAAATCCTTATCCCTTTGAAGATGTACTGCTACCCCTGATTTTTGTGGCGAGGCAGAAGTTACTCAAGCGTCTGGGTTCTGTGTCATTATCCCCAGACTATTTACCGTTGAAAGTGCTCATTGAACCAGCCTACCTGAGTATGGAGGAGGCTTTACTCCAAAGATTGTCTCATATCAGTGCAAAAGTTTTGGAATTTGAATGCTTTCATTCTCGTCCCCTGGGACAAAGCTTACTTAATCTAGTAATAAAGAAGACAGAAGGTACGTCTAGTAAGTCCCTATACAATGCTTTTGTACAGAGGTTATTGTCCGATGGAATGCTGGCGTTTTTCCATAAATATCCTGTTTTAGGCAGGTTAATAGCAACAGCCATAGATTTTTGGGTAGAAGCAACAGGAGAATTTTTGGAGAGACTCAATGCTGATTTATCATTAATTCAACAAGCCTTCACTCCTTCGGAATCTCTTGAAGGGCAGATTATCCGTAATGAGCCCGGTAAAGTAATAGAAATTAAATCGACTCTGTCTGACGTACACAATCAGGGACGCTCAGTTATTGCCCTAACGTTTGAATCAAGTCTCAAGGTAATCTACAAACCTAAAGATTTAGGTTTAGAAGTCACATATTGTCAGCTATTAGAGTGGTGTAATGAAAACTTTTCATCGGAAATAACACAAGGATTTGATCGTCTTGCTTTACCCTTCAAAGTCATCAAGGTTTTGAATCAAGGAACCTACGGCTGGGTGGAATATGTAGAGCAACAGCCCTGTGAGGAAGAGGGAGCAGCACAGCGTTTTTACACACGAGCGGGGATGTTGGTGTGCCTGCTATATATCTTGGGAGGAAATGACTGTCACAGTGATAATTTAATTGCCTGCGGCGAACATTTTGTGCTGGTTGATATGGAAACTGTGATGCAGCACGAAGCCAGCTCGATCACAGATATCCTAGACGAAAGCGCAGTTTTAGTGGCGACGAATCAACTATTTGATTCAGTCCTACGCACAGGGCTGTTACCGATGTGGGAATTTGGTGTCAATACGTCCCTCGCCTACGATCTCAGCGCTTTGGGCAATGTAGATATTCAGGCAGCACCAATACCGATGCCCGTATGGAGATTTATCAACACGGATGATATGCAGCAGGGGTACGAGAAGATGCACAGACGTCTTGCAGCAAATATACCTGTTTTGAACGGGGTGGCACTGTCGCCTAACAACTATATTGATGAGTTAGTCACTGGGTTTGAGCAGATGTATCGCTTCCTGATGAAACAGCGGAAAGCACTACTAGCGCCTGATAGTCCCCTTGCTGCATTTGGCTCTCAGCAGGTGCGATTCCTTTTTCGCCCTACGAAAGTTTATAGTAAGGTTCTCTACAAGGCTATGGCTCCAGAATTTCTCCGACATGGGCTTTCCTGGAGTATGGAAGTAGACATTTTGAGTCGGGCTTTTCTGACGGCTGAGGACAAACCCAAGGCTTGGCAGATTTTGTCAGCAGAACTAAAGGCAATGGGACAGTTGGATATTCCCTACTTTAGTGCCACGACTGATAGTGATGCTCTCCCCCTTAGTTCAGAGCAAATTATACCTGAGTATTTTAAGGAACCCTGCTTGTCCCAAGTCCTGACTAAGCTGCAACAGTTGGATGAAACTGACTTGGCGCAACAAGTGGCGATTATTCAGTTGGCTTTTTATGCAAGAGTAGCGCGGGCTGAGCCAACCGCTCCGGGTAACTCTACCGCAGGAGATATAGGAAAGTATCCCACTTCCCTTTTGACATCCGAACAGTTACTACAGCAGGCGCAGAACATTGCTGTTGAAATTCAAGACCGAGCTATCACTGGTGCTGATGGCAGCCTTAGCTGGATTAATTTGACCTTTGTTCCCAAGGCCCTGCGTTTCCAAGTGATGCCCTTGGGCTATAGTTTATACGATGGCAACTGCGGTATTGCTTTATTTCTAGCAGCTTTAGCTAAAGTTACGCGCAACACCCAGTTCCGGGATTTAGCTTTGAGAGCGATACAGCCATTACAAAAATTCTTGCAAACGTCCGATACCCAGACTGCCCAAAGCGCAGCTAAGGATATGGGCATTGGTGGCGGTACAGGAGTTGCTTCTATTATCTATTCTCTAGTCAAAATCAGCCAATTCCTGGAGTTACCGCAGCTGTACGAAGATGCACAAACAGCTGCTAACTTAATGACACGGGAATTGATTGCTGCCGATGACAAGTTTGAACTCCTATGGGGTTCAGCAGGAGCAATTTTAGGACTATTGGCACTGTATCAAAAAACAGAAAATTCAGCGGTCTTGGAACGAGCAATTACCTGCGGTCAGCACTTACTAGATTATTGTCACCAAGCCTATATCTTGAAAACCGCAACCCCCAAGCCCATGACTGGTTTCTCCCACGGTGCTGCTGGCATTGCCTACTCATTGTTGCGTCTGTATGCAGTAACCCAGGATAGCGCTTATTTAGATGCGGCTCGTAATGCGATCGTCTATGAAGATAGTTTTTTTAACCCTACCGCTCTTAACTGGCAGGAAGCCTCTGTCGTTTATGAGTCTGCTTCACCATCAGTTTTTTGGTCAAGTTGGTGTCATGGTGCTCCTGGTATTGGTTTAGGGCGCTTGGGGGGAGTGTCGATTTATCAGACAGAGCAAATTCTCACTGATATAGAAGTTGCTTTGGGCACTACTCACAAGACTGGCTTGCAGGGTACAGATAATCTCTGCTGCGGCCATTTGGGGCGTACTGAAGTGTTCCTAGTGGCGGGACAAAAGCTTAACAGTCCCCAGTGGTATCAAACTGCCCGGGAACTCGCAGCTATGGTGGTGCAGCGAGCAACACAAACAGGGAAGTATCAGTTGTTTGGTGACATGCCAGACTCTGTGTTTAGTCCTTGTTTCTTTCAAGGATCTGCTGGCATTGGCTACCAATTGCTGCGGTTAGCTTACCCAGAAGCCCTGCCCTCTGTCCTGCTATGGGAATAAAATTATTGCACCAGTGTTATTGGAGTTTGGACAAAATAGTCTAGCCCAGCCACATGAGTAGCAGACCGGACAGGTATGAAGTTGGTTTTGAAATCACACGGGCTCAACACTCAAGTACTAGGGGTCAGGTAGCAGGTGGGATAGGTATGAAGTTGGTTTTGAAATAGCACCTTGTTATATCAATTTCCTTAACTGGATTGGCCAGAAAACTTGATTCCCATCTGCCAGCCAGCTCACAGCCCGGAACTCAATCCAATTGAGCGGTTATGGGAGTACGTCAAAGCTCAGTTACGTTGGGAAAACTGTCACAGCACAGGATGAGTTGCGTCACCAGGTTTATGGCATCCTTGCACAGCTCCCCCCCCACTGTCATTGCTTCCCTCACCAGTTGGGATTTCATCATAACGGCTCTAAGTGGCTGTAGCTCAGCTATTGAAAATCGCTAAGATCCTGGCGCTCACACCTAGACGGCCAGCGGTTACCCTGGCTCGAAAAGCGATCGCTTTCCCTGTTTTCGTGGATTGCTTGGCTCCGAAAGCGATCGCTTTCCCAGTTTTGAGTGATTGCCCTTGGCACTTGAAACTGTCTCTACTTATTTATTAAGCGCATCTTTACAGAGAATTGGTATAACTGGCGTGGAATCTTGCCATTGTCGCAATGCACAGATTCAGAGAAATCACATTAGCTGCGCCATGCTGGTTGGGTTACGGCTGAAAGACTTAGCCTATACAACTGGGCAAACTGTCTACCAACTCAAGCCTGGATTCCTCTTGCTCTACCTAATTTAGCAGCTTAAATACTGGTTCATACCCATCAGCCCGGCGTAAGTTAAGCTGGCGCTTACTGTGACAGTTCCGTAAGTCCTGCTCCTAAAAAGATCAACAGATATGTGATTAATATCAACAAATATGTAATGGATTAATAAAACAATCCTGACTAATATAAGCTAGGAGTTCAGCAGAGAACACAAAAAAGACTATATCGAATTAGATTTTTTAGATTCTGTGCTGTTAGGAAAATAAAATCTTTACGAGGCTTAAAAAATCATGAGTAACTTAGAACAGTTCTACACCTTTGTACAAACTAATCAACAACTGCAAGAGCAGCTAGGGGCAGCTAAAGACAGGGAAAGCTTTAATGAACTAGCAGTGCAGCTAGGTCAAGAAAATGGCTACACCTTCAGTGTTAAGGATGTTGACGCTTTTCTAAATCAGAAGAGTCAGGAGGAAAATGCCGAACTCAGCAACGAGGAGCTGGAAGCCGTAGCTGGGGGGAAACCCTGCCCGGGAGCCCTAACCACGATTTGTATCATAAGTAAGGATTGTTGGACGAATTCCCTTTGCTAGGGTCAACCTTTTACTGCTCCTGCCAATATAACGGGTGAAGAGCTCTAGTATAGCCTGGCGAAAATAGCATCGGGTAATGGGTAATTTGTTTATTGGTAATTTTCACCAAGTAATTTACTCATTACCTTAACTGCAAACTAATGATTGGACTTGATGAGTTTTCAGCTCAAGGTCAGGTTAGGAAAGAGAAATGTTTTACGAGACTACTGGTTTTTAATTTACAGAGAGTCTAGAGTCAAACTGGCTAGTTATTAAAGAAGAGTTAACCCGGCTGCAACCAAAAAACTTTATGCTTTGGTCAGAAAAGTTTCATTATAACCACGGCTGGAATGTTTTTGGTTTGTATGCTTTTGGGAAGAAAGTAGAGGATAACTGCAGCTTGTGTCCAGAAACAACGAAGTTAGTAGAGTCTATTCCTGGAATAACCACAGCAGCCTTTTCTTCCCTAGCACCAGAAACTCATATTGTCCCTCATGAGGGATACTCAAAACTTGTACTCCGTTGTCATTTGGGTTTAATTGTTCCCAATGGTTGTGGCATCCGAGTGGGTAGTCAAACGAAGAACTGGACGGAAGGCGAGTGCTTGATTTGTGATGATAATGTTGAGCATGAAGCTTGGAATCGCAGCTACCATCCCAGAATAGTTTGGCTGATTGACTTCAAAAAGGCTAACTTTCAAAGTTGCCTCAACTAAGTGATTTACTGCTTCTATTAGCGTATTAGTGAATCCACATTTATTTAATACACGCAGAAAATGTATACACTCAATGTTTTGAATGACTCAACAGCAGTCAAGTATGAGAAATTCACCTTCCCGGCCTTCCGGTATGTGCTACGGAGTATAGATTCACAAAAGTCTGTTATTGCGCTCGCGGCTTCTTACCTAGAGCAACCCGTTGGTTTAGCCCTCGCTGGAATTCGGGAGGATGATAGCTTTGCCGAGGTTCTCTCCATATTTGTTGAACCCGCACAGCGTTGTGCTGGAATCGGAACAGCTCTACTTACCCGTTTAGAAGAAGAGCTATCCCAGAGAGGATGTACAAAAGCTAAGCTGTCCTACATCACCGGAAAGTCCACAACGCCTGCTCTAGAACGCCTGCTCCAGAAATGCAACTGGACATATCCCCACCCCCGGATGCTGATATGCAAAGGCCAAGTAGAGACAATAATAGAAGCACCTTGGATGAAGAGATACAGTCAAATTCCTTCCTCATACAGTATATTCCCTTGGCTGGAAATCACTCAAGAAGAGCGACAAGCAATCCAACAGCAGCAGGAAACTCAGCCCTGGATTCCTGAAGACCTAATTCCCTTCCAATACGAAAAGGATTTGGAACCCATAACTAGCTTAGGTTTACGTTATCAAGGGCAGGTAGTAGGATGGATGATTAACCATCGCCTTTCCCCAGACACCATCCGCTACACCTGTAGTTTTGTGAGGAAGGATTTGCAGAAAATGGGGCGGATTATTTCCCTATATGCTGAAGCTGCTAAACTTCAATTGCAAGCAAAGATTTCCAACGTAATTTGGACTGTTCCAGTAGCTCATGAGTCTATGGTGAACTTTGTAAAACATCGGTGGGCTCCTTATTTGGCTTCTATTGGCGAAACCAAAGGTACTTTTAAATTATTGAAATAGGAACCGTCTCAATAGCTAGCCATAACTCAAAATCCAAATAATAAGGATAAGAAATCCGTTGCCAGTAGCCCAATTATTAAATTAATTTAGTAACACGAGCGTAATAGTAGATGTTAAATCAAAAGCGCGGTCTATTCCGAAAAGAATCAATCGAGCGTTTATCTTCTCCTGAAAGACTAGACCAACTAATGCAGGTAGTCAGTCCCAAAAGCTGGCTAACTCTAACGTCTTTGGGTTTTTTAGTAGTGATAGCTGGGATCTGGAGTGTTTATGGCCGCATTCCCATTACCGTAGAGGGTAAAGGGGTACTAATTTATCCGCGCAAAGTTGTACCGCTGCAATCGACAAGCTCAGGGCAGTTAATGGCTCTAAATGTCAAAGTTGGGGATGTCGTCAAAAAAGGTCAGGTACTGGGAACGATGAACCAAGCTGAACTTCAAAAGCAACTGCAACAGCAGCGGGCAAAACTGGTGGAACTAAACTCACAAAACCAAGCAGCCGGTTCGCTCCAAGGTATACGGCTCGAAGAGGATAAACAGTCGATGCAACAGCAGCGCAAGTACCTTCAGCAACGCATTCGCGAACTTCAAGTCGTGACGCCTGTCCTTAAAGCCAAAGGCAATGTCTCTATTGGGCAGGAACGCCAAGGCTTGCAGGATCGCCTCCAGAAAACCCAAGCTTTGACTGGCCTTTTCAAGCAGAGAATGGAAATCCGCAGACAGCTTTTCGAGAAAGAAGGAGCGATTACAAGTGATGATGCGCTGAAGGCAAAACAGGAATACCTGGAAAACCTCGAAAAAATTGCTGACATCCAAGCCCAGTTAAAGCAACTAGATGTTAAAGAAGCTGAACAAGAAAAGGCTTATCGTGAAAACCTCAGTACAATCTCCGAGCTCCAATCTCAATTGAAAGAACTGGACAGCAAACAAGCTACCCAGGCTCAACAAGATTTAGAAACTTTAACTGCACGGAAAAAAGAGATTCAAGAAGTTAAGCGAGAGATTGGCAAGCTGGAACTGGACCTAGGCAATACCAGCCAGATTATCAGTCAACACAGCGGACGCATTCTCGAAATCACTGTTACGCCTGGCCAAGTCGTCGATGCGGGAACCCGCTTGGGGAATATAGAGGAGGAGAATGCATCCAGCAAGCTGGTTGGTATAACTTATTTTCCGGTTGGGGACGGTAAGAAAATTCAACCGGGTATGAAGCTCCAAATTACGCCCAATACCGTCAAGCGGGAACGCTTCGGCGGCATCCTGGGCAGCGTCACGACTGTCTCATCATTTCCAGTCACAAAGGAAGCAGCCGCTACTATCGTGGGCAACCCAGAAGTAGTAGAAGGTCTGGTGTCTGACAAGGAGAAGGGACTAATACAAGTAGAAACTGACCTAGGGCTGGATCCCACTAGTTTTACCGGCTACAAGTGGTCTTCTTCCAGGGGACCGAACTTGAAAATCTCTTCAGGAACTACCACTGTTGTTCGAGTCAAGGTGGAAGAACGGGCTCCCATCTCGTATGTTTTCCCTATACTGAGGTCTGCCAGTGGAATCAACTAATCCTTTATTAGTGGCACTAATTAAGCCTTTGCAGCAGCTAAAAAAACTGCTCAAAAGCCAAAGTGGGCGGCAGGTAAAAACCCCCACACTCCTCCAAATGGAAGCAGTAGAATGTGGTGCCGCTGCCTTAGGAATTATTTTGGGTTACTACGGTCAGATTGTACCCCTGCTAGAACTTCGTCGAGAGTGCGGAGTTTCCCGCGATGGCAGCAAGGCTTCCAACATCGTGAAAGCTGCCAGAGCCTATGGACTTGAGGGGAAAGGTTATAAGAAGGGACTGGAGCAACTGCAAGACTTGCGCCCTCCCTATATTGTCTTCTGGAACTTCAACCATTTCCTGGTCGTGGAGGGATTTCGCAAACAGCGGGTTTATCTCAATGACCCAGCCAGTGGGCCTCGAACTGTTTCCTTACAGGAATTTGACGAGGGGTATACCGGAGTGGTGCTGGTCCTGGAACCCAGCTTGGAGTTCAAGAAAGGGGGTCGCAAGCCTAGCCTGATTCTATCGTTGTGGGAACGGCTACAGGGCACTACTGGTGCCTTGATTTACTGCGTAATTGCAGGATTTTTCTTGGCCCTTGTCGGGCTGGCGGTACCCGTGTTCAGCCAGGTATTTGTAGACGAAATCCTAGTGCAGCAACGGGAACAGTGGCTGCGTCCTCTGCTCCTGGGAATGGCGATTACAGCGGTACTCCAGGGGTGGCTGACGCTACTGCGATTGCGTTACCTGCGCCGTATGAAGATCAAGCTGGCTGTAGGGATGTCCAGCCGCTTTCTCTGGCACATCCTGCGCCTACCTGTTAGTTATTACGCCCAACGATTTGCTGGAGAAATCAGCAATCGCGCCAGTCTCAACGACCAAGTCGCTGATGTCCTATCGGGGCGCTTGGTGACTACCTCGATTGATGCGGTCATGGTGTTTTTTTACGCCGTAGTCATGCTCCAGTATGACTGGGTACTGACGTTGATTGTGGTCAGCTTTGGTGTCGTGAATATCTTAACCTTGCAGTTAATCTCCCGTCAGCGAGTAGACGCTAATCAGCGATTGATACAAGACTATGGCAAAGCTGCGGGCGTGTCCATTGCCGCTCTCCAAAATATAGAAACTATTAAGGCATCTGGGTTAGAGTCGGAGTTCTTTTCCCGGTGGTCAGGTTACTACACCAAGGCTATCAATTCTCAGCAGGAACTGCAGGTTACGAACCAGACCTTCTCAGTATTACCCGCGCTTTTGTCCGCCCTTTCGTCTATGCTCTTGTTAGCTGTGGGCGGTTTGCGGGTGATGGATGGGCATCTCAGCATCGGCATGCTTGTAGGCTTTCAAGGTATGATGCAGAGCTTCCAGCAGCCTGTCAACAATCTCGTCAGTTTCGGTAGTACCCTTCAAGAACTGGAGGGCAATTTGATTCGCTTGGATGACGTATTGCGAAACCCGATCGATCCGCAAGTAGAAGGCAGAATTCAGAAGGAGCAGAATGGAACAATTGAATTTGCCTCTTCACGTCTGCAAGGATATGTCGAGTTGCGAAACGTCACATTTGGCTATAGCCGCCAAGAGCCTCCCCTGATTGAAAACTTTAACCTTTCCATTAAACCCGGAGAACGAGTAGCCTTGGTAGGTAGGAGCGGTTGTGGCAAGTCCACCATTGCCAAAGTGGTAAGCGGACTTTATGAACCGTGGGTGGGACAAATTCGTTTTGATGGTCAACCCACGGACCAGATTCCGCATCAGGTACTCACTAACTCCATCGCCATGGTGGAGCAAGATATTCTGCTGTTTGGCGGAACCGTCAGGGAAAATTTAACTCTATGGGATGCCACAGTACCGGATAAAAACCTGATGCAAGCTTGCCAGGATGCGGCGATTAACGATGTGATTGTCTCGATGTCTGGGGGATATGATGCAGAGCTGATAGAAGGTGCGGCCAATTTGAGTGGGGGTCAGCGACAAAGGCTGGAAATAGCCCGAGCCTTGGTGAACAACCCCTCCATACTCATCATGGATGAAGCCACCAGCGCCCTGGATGCGGAGACGGAAAAAATAATTGACGAGAATCTGCGGCGACGGGGATGTGCCTGCTTAATTGTGGCACACCGATTAAGCACGATTCGGGACTGTGATGAAATCATCGTCCTGGAACGAGGAAAGGTGGTACAACGAGGCACCCACCAAGAATTGTGGCAAGTGGAAGGTGTGTACTCGCAGTTGATCAGCACTGAAGGTGAAGCACTCCAGGAAGCATAGAGATGGTTAATCAAGCTAATTTTAAAGACTTACAAGGTCAACTGTACCGAGTTAAGGGCAATGAGCCGATACTGCTGGATGACCCGCAGAAGGTTTGGTTGGTTCAGTCTGGCTCTATGGCGTTGTTTGCCGTCACGGTTAAAGATAGTGTTATAGAGGGGACTCGCCGTTATCTCTTCAGTATTAGCGAGGGAAATGCATTTTTTGGCATATGTGTCAACGATTTTAATGAAGACCGCCAAATTTTGGCAGTGCCGATCGGGGAGACAGAAGTATTCCAGGTTAATCAGGAATGTTTCGGCGAGTTAGTAGCCAAGGTCGATGCTAGAGCGATCGCCTGGGTAGAAGGTTGGCTTGGGCAACTCGGTACAGTACTCTCTGATATTGCAACGCCAGCGATTCAGGTGAGGGCTGAGGGAGGGGCACAATTTTCTCTGAGCAATGGTCAGACTTTCCAGCCTGAATCAGGTGTTATTTGTTGGGTCCAGATTCAGCAAGGGACTGTCCGTTGGATGGGGTTTGAAGAACTGACTCTGACAACCGCAGTAGGAACTTTTCCCCTCAGTGACAGAATGTGGCTAGAAGCCGTGGAGGAAGTTCAGCTTGTCACGGAAACCACAACCGATTTCCGGAACCTAGATATTCTGTTTGGGGGGTTGTCCCAGCTTCATACTCAACTCATGCGGTGCATTGACCTTTTAGATCGGCAGGAAGCAGAGGAAGAACAGCAGCGGTTGCGCGATCGCCAACGTCTCAATCATCAAGTCACAGCCGAGGCTCTAGGGGAACTAGCATCGAGCCTGAATTCCCAAGACGAGGACTTTATCCTAGAAGGCTCGCCTTTGTTGGTCGCTGCTGGTGCGGTGGGAAGGGTTATGGGGGTGAAAATCCAACCCCCGGCTAGGTCAGAAGACCTCAAGCGGGTAAAGGAGCCCTTAGAGGCAATTGTACGAGCTTCACGCATCCGAATGCGGCAGGTTCTGTTACGGGACAACTGGTGGGAAAAGGATTGTGGTCCCCTAGTCGCCTACACGCAGCAGGACAACCAACCAGTAGCGCTGCTGCCAGTTTCTGCGACTCGCTATGAAATCTTTGACCCTGTCGAGCAAACCCGCGTTCCTGTAGATGAGCATAGAGCCTCGACACTGGTTCCAGTTGCCTACACATTTTATCGCTCTTTACCCGATAAAGCCCTCACAGCTTTGGGTCTACTCCGGTTCGCACTCAAAGGACGTGCGAGGGACTTGCTTGTCATTTTATTTACTGGCATTGCTGTCACACTTCTAGGAATGCTCACCCCCCAAGCTACTGCGATTATAATTGACAACGCGATTCCAGATAGCGACAGGGGGCTATTGCTGCAAGTTGGATTGGGGCTGTTGGTTGCTGCCTTGGGGGCGGCGCTATTTCAACTAGCTCAGGGGTTCGCTATGCTGCGGATAGAAACGGCTGGGGACGCTTCTACTCAGGCTGCAGTATGGGATCGGCTGCTGAAGCTGCCGATATCCTTTTTCCGGAAGTACACAACAGGTGACCTTCAATCCCGCGTATCATCAATTAGTACAATCCGTCGCCAACTCAGTGGCAAGACTCTGATAAATCTCATTACCAGCCTCTTCGCACTGTTTTACTTGGGGCAGTTGTTTTACTACAACGTCAAATTAGCCCTAGTTGCTGTTGGTGTCGCAATAGTCGCGATCGCAGTCACCACAGTCTTTGGTGTACTTGTCCTCGGAAAGGTTCGTCCGCTACTGGAAGTACGGGGAAATATCTTTGGACAGACGGTGCAGTTAGTCAATGGGATTTCCAAATTGCGTGTTGCTGGTGCTGAGGAGCGTGCCTTCGCCTTTTGGAGTAAAAACTACAGTCAGCAAGTTAAGCTCGAACTCAGTAAGCAGCAAGTTGAAGATGGTGTTGCGCTGTTCAATACAGTGATGCCCACGCTGACTTCTGGAGTACTCTTCTGGTTTACTATTAGCCTGTTCGATCAGACTCAGACTTCAGGAGCTACCGGACTATCTCTTGGCACTTTCCTGGCTTTCAACACAGCCTTTGGCAATTTTATTAGAGGAGCCACAGACCTGAGCAATACAGCTACTGAAGCTATGCAAGTAATCCCTGAGTGGAAACGCACCCAGCCAATTCTGAGAACCCTACCGGAAGTAGATCTAAGTAAAGCGAATCCTGGCAAGCTCATAGGCAGAATTGTTGTGGAGCATGTTACCTTCCGCTACCGGAGTGATGGACCGCTGACCCTGGATGACGTAAGTATTTATGCGGAGCCTGGGGAGTTTATTGCACTTGTAGGAGCCTCTGGAAGTGGTAAATCGACCATCTTCCGATTACTACTGGGGTTTGAAATTCCCGAGGCTGGTGCGATTTACTACGATGGTCAAGACCTGTCTAGCTTAGATGTTGAGGCACTACGCAGACAGATGGGCGTCGTCTTACCAAATGGTCGGCTTATATCAACTTCCATTTTCGAGAATATCGCTTGCGGTGCTCAGATTACACAGGATGAAGCCTGGGAAGCCGCTCGTATGGCTGGGTTAGCTGATGAGATCGCAGCCATGCCAATGAAAATGCATACTGTGATTAGTGAAGGCGGTGGCAATATCTCTGGGGGACAACGGCAGCGGCTGCTCATTGCTCGTGCTCTGGCATTGAAACCCCGCATTTTGCTATTTGATGAGGCTACCAGCGCTCTAGATAACAGAACCCAGGCAATTGTTAGTGAAAGTTTAGATAAGCAGCAAGTTACCCGGATAGTGATTGCCCATCGGCTGAGTACAATCCGCAATGCTCACCGCATCTATGTACTCAAAGCCGGTCGGCTCGTGCAGCAGGGCAGTTTTGAGGAACTGGCTTCTCAGGAGGGGCTGTTCGCCCAGTTGATGGCTCGGCAGATGGTGTAGCTGGTGTTGTGCGTGGGGATGCGCGGTTTTCAAACTTAGACATTTTTTTCTAAATTTCTCGTTAAGGTTAGAGGAGCCGGACTGAGGTAAAAGAAGCCGTTAAACGCACTTTATAGAGTAGGCTGTTTTGCAAGGCAGCCTACCTATCGTGCATCTATGTAAGTTCTGCTGAAATCTCTCTAAATCTCTTTTAAAAAAGGAAGTTTGAGCCGAATTCCCCTTTTTTAAGAAAACTAGGAGGAATCGAGTAAAAATAGTTTAACTTTTTAACCATCGGCTTAGCACTAATTCTCAAACTGCTAGAGAGTTAAAGTAATCATCTTGCATTTTCCAAGCATCCTTTAGTTTGGTGTGATCCTGCTGAACCGCTTTGTGTAGTCCTATAAGCATGAAGGCATAGTAAGGATTGAGTTTTGAGGCAACCCTTTGGAAGTGAGTTCCGCAAAAGAGATGGTCATAAGCTTGGAGTTCTTTTTCTGTAAAGGCATACATTTGCTCTGATAGGGCAGCGTACAGAGTTCCGCCAGTATCAAAACGTTGCCAAATGCCCTCTGCTTTAAACATCACTGGACGGAAAGGCTCGAACTCAAAGTACTGAGAACGCAGATTTTTTAACTGCTCGCGCAAAACGCACACATTGGATATCCACAAGAAAGAAGTATGCAGTCGAAGATGCGTAATGCAACCAGTATACTCGCAGGCATACTTGGGAATTAGTCGCCCTGCCATAAGTTGTTCAAAACTCCATCCTTCTACATTCTCCCAAAAACATATATCTGGATCGACAAAAATTGCGGAACCCTCAAGTTGTTCGTTCAAGATCTGCTGGATAAATTGGTCATGAGCTATTCCTTGTTCGAGTTGAGTAAAGTTAGCATTGCATTCCTGTGCATACTGTCTCAGTACAGGTCGAACAGCAGGTAAGCTAGCGTTATCCACGACATGAATTTCAGCAGTCGGAAAACCCACTCGCAATGTTTTGAAAACCAGCGTGGTTCCATACAAGTTCTCAAGGCGATCGCACCACGTCAAAATATAAACATACTTAGCCATTTTCCTAAAACCTCCTTATTAGTGTAAATTCGAGTAAAAAGCATCCAGTTCTTCAGGAGTTTGTCCGCACATAGTACCGCCCATTAGAGTGGCGTCTTTTTTGCCCAGCACCTAGTTCATGCAGCCCCGAAAGCCTGTACCTTTGATGTGAAAGCCTATCATAACCGAAAAGCCGTCAATTTCACAGCATCGATTGCTCAGGCGGTAAAGCCCAGGCTTGTTAATAATTAGCGTACTGTAGATTGGGCGAGGTTTGCAACCATAGCTTTAATTGCACTCCCGTTTTCTCGAATGAGTTGCTGTACGCTTTCTAAGAGTCCTGTATTGACAACAACGGGTTCACGGAGCCCGCTGGTTGTCCCTACTTCATAAAGCGGGAATACGCTGTAAATTGTTAGTCCTCATCCAATCTCGATTGGTCAAAGTGGTGAAAAAGTGGCTCAAACACTTGAAATCTCTGCTTCGGGCGATCGATAAATTTTCTTCATGGGATAGACAATTAATAATAAATAACATCTCAAGAATAATGCTCGACGGTTACGACGCAAACACGTTGACTAAACCTTGACAGCTCGGGCTATCCAAGCCTTGCCTTTGAGGACTAAAGTCCTCAGTAGAGACTTAAATATTTATTTTAATTTGAGTGGATTTGGCTCAATACCGAGCGAACCCAAATAGCGAATTTTTTGAAATGAATTAGTGGAGGATAGAAATTAGCCCAATTAAATTCTCCTAAGAGCCTTTTTTTTGAGCTACAAATTAATATTTATCTAGCCTGATGACAGAAGAAAGCTGATTAATTTTTTTCATGAAGATTTGACATTTTTATCGATTCCAAAGACTCTTGCCTCACGCGACCCGCCATCGCAGCTAACTGCAAGCTCATAAAAGCATTCAAATCTTCCAAATCACACTTAGCTGAGGAAAAAATCTGCTGCATTTCATGTTCGGCTTCCAAACTAAGATATCCAGCGGCAATAGCTTGTTTTACAACTTCACGAATCTGCACCATCGAAATGTCCCCTTACTAATTTGAACAGATCAAAAGCCAACTAATTACTAACAGGAAGTTTCCGAGCCCCTCTCGCCAAAGATTTCAAATTGTTTCAGCTCGCGAGACTCTTGTTTCACCAAACCGGACATAGCTGCTAGTTGCAAAGCCATAAAAGCATTTAAGTCTTCCAACTCATACTTGGTGGTAGTTAACATCCGCCGCAGTTGATTTTCTGCTTCAATAGTTAGATAGCCTAGAGCGAGAGCTTGTTGGGCGAGGTCGCGAATCCGTACCATAATATTTCTGCGCTTTATTGTTTGACGCCTCAGTATCGAACGTTTTAACTGTACTTGCAGTGACGACTATTGCTCGATTTGTGTGACATTTTTAGGGGGCAGGGGTGACAGCCGGAGTCTCCGAGTGTGACGAAATGTTTACAAAGCTGTGATGGCTATCACGGGGGGGATGGGAGTGTCCGAGTGTCCGAGTGGGCGAGTGTCCGAGGGTCCGAGTGGGCGAGTGTCCGAGTGTCCCAGCCCTCGCGCCCTCGCGCGACAGAGTGGGAAAATCTTCAGGGAAGATCTGACTAATGACCAATGACTGATGACTACTGCCTTATACCTTCAGAAGACGCTCAGCGTCTATAATCAGCAAGTTAAATATTTACGGCAAGACATATGGAACTAGCTCATAAAGATTTGTTACAACAAATAGCCAGACTATCGGAAACTTATGGTAATTTGGGCGATCGCCTGTCAATGGCAGCAAAACAACTGCAAGACTCGGGCCTTCCTCCCTCCGACAGCTTGCTGCAAGAAGTCGCAGCCTACAGCCGCAACTTTGCGACTGTGCAAAAACAAGCTATCGACGCAAACAACTCGGCCATCGCCCCAGGGGAAATTACTTCCCTCAAAGACATTCAAAACTTAGTCGAGACAGCAGCAGCTTCCGAAGGTAAAGCATCCATTCGCGCCTCCGCTTTGAAAGTGATCGATCGAGTATTGGCGATCGCCCACCGCTCTCAAAGCGACTTCGCCCCCTTACAATCAGTTCAGGCCAAAGCCCGCGAACTGCACCGCGCGATTTCCTCTTCAACCCCAACTCAACTGCATTCCGACGCAGAATCCTTAGTCAGTGGCAAACACCCAGTTGCAGCAGTGCTGGCCTTGGTGGAACAGCAAGACAAATTAGACGACCAACAGTGGGTAATCCTCGAAGAAACAGTCAGCGCCGCTTTTGGCAAACAATTAGCCGTCGCCATTTCCCGAGGCAAATTAACCATTGCTGAGATGGTAAAAGCAGCACCTGCTAAAGTCGAACCCGGATCGAAAGCAGCGCCCCAACAAAAAATCAGCGCCGAACCCTTGCCGGAAGTGATTATCATCCCGTCGGGAAATGTGGCGCCGAAACAAATTGCAGTAGCGCCACAGATCCAGATTTTGGAATCCCCCGCACCTTCGGCCCCCATGCACGAGGTGATTATTGTTCCCAGCGTGGAAGTACCTAAGTCCCTCCCGAAAACGGGTTCGGGGAACATTGTCTTTGGGGCACCTCGGGACATTCAACAAGCAGTGGCAGTAGACGGCGCTTTGGGAATCAAAGTTTTGGTGCACATTCAGGGAATTGGCGATCGAACTTTCGGTTCTCAAGAATACGCGGGTACTAAGGGGCGGGGGCTGCGCGTCGAAGGATTTCAAATTAATATCGATCCGCCAATTCCCGGCTTAAATGTCGAGTACATGGCTCACGTCGAAGGTGTTGGCGACACTCCTTGGCTCAGCGAAGGAGAATTGGCGGGTTTTCGGGGTCAAGCGAAACGAATTGAAGGATTTGCGGTGCGGTTGAGCGGGCCGCAAGCTGATAAATACGACGTATTTTATAGCGCTCACATTCAGAATATCGGCGACACCGACGTGTCCTCCAACGGCGAATATTGCGGCACTCGCGGCAAAGCTTTGAGAATAGAGGGTATCAAAGTTTGGATCGCGCAGTCTGCGAGTTCCCAAACAGTGGCGCCTGTGAGTTTAAAAGTGTTGGCGCACATTCAAGGAATTGGCGATCGAACTTTTAGCGATCGAGAATATGCAGGCACTAAAGCTCAAGGCCGCCGCGTCGAAGGATTTCAAATTCAAATAGAGCCTCCCGTTCCCGGTTTAAATTTGCAGTACATGGCTCACGTTGAAGGAGTTGGCGATACTGCTTGGATCTCGGAAGGCGAGTTGGCCGGTTTCCGGGGCCAAGCTAAGCGCATAGAGGGATTTGCCGCGCGGCTGACAGGGCCGCAAGCTGATAAGTATGACGTATTTTATACGGCTCACATCCAGAATGTAGGCGATACTCCTGTTACTGCTAACGGTCAATATTGCGGCACTCGCGGCAAAGGTTTGAGGGTTGAAGGGGTGACGGTTTGGGTTGAGCCGAAAGCGTAAAAATTGAGAATGAATGGAAAGTTTTAAATAGCCTTTTCCATTCATTTTGTGTGGTTATATCGTGTTGAACAGGTTATTTATTGTATAATTTGCGCGATGGTAGGGGCGCGTTTTACCAACCATCTACGCCAAAAACTAATAATCCCAATAGTAAAATCCAGTCAACAGTCAACAATCACCGATGTTGCAACCGGAATCGATATAATTTATCTGCGTTAATCTGTGTTTATCTGCCCTCATCTGCGGTTAAAAAAAGAGAATTTGTCGGACCGCAGATGACAAGGGATTGACGCTGATTCACGCAGATGCAGAGAATAGAGATATCAATAATGCCGATGCTAACAGATTTGATATTACGCTAGCAGACACGATATTAATGGTGTAGCACGTGCAACAAGCCTTCTACCAGATGACCGATCGCACTTGGAGCAGCTTCGCAAGTCGCAGATTCGGCGGCGCAGTGGCTGGCGTGGAGTGCGTGTGAGACTGTTTTCGCCCCAGAGTCGATCGCGCTGTCAGCTACAAAACCCTTCGCCTCGTACTGGCCCATTTGGGCTTGCATCTTTTTGTTAAACTCGGATTGATTCGGCTCCCAATTGCGGACTGTTTGCACAATCTCAAGCGCAGCCCAAATTAGCATTCCGATGACGATCGCAGCAATCAAGTATCCCATAGCTTTCAAAAAAATTGAGGTTGGCTTTATCTAATTTAACGCAGCAATTGGCAACAAACAGGAAGGCAATGACAGCACTTTGCTAGCATAATGATGAGTATTCCTTTCGATACTAGAGGCAATATGGCAACAATTACGATTCGCAATGTGCCCGATCGATTGGTCGATCGCATCAAAGGGCTTGCGGAACAAAAGGGAGTTTCGATGGAGCAGGAAATTCGCGATATGCTACAACATTATGTGCAGCGGGGCGCGGCGATCGATCGCATCTGCAGGCCTTGGGACACTCTGCCCGTGCAAACCGCTAGCCAACTGCAAGACGGGAACAAGCAAGGACGAGCCTAATGGTAATTGATACAATGCCAGAGGAAGTTAAAGTGATTAGGTGCGATCGCTTCCTAGGGACGAAGTTTCCCGATAAGGTGCAGCTTTTAGAATAACGAGGCTGCCTGTAAAAAGGTCGGCATACCGCGATTTGTTAAATTGGTTAAAAATTATCGTTGAACGATCGCTAAAAGCTTCAATAATAATTAAGTTTAATCAAAATTTGTATAATCAACAGGTAAAAGTGCTATGACACAAAATCCCAATCGGCCTACAGAATACGATGCCGTTCTCGGTGGTGAGGCCCCAATGCCAACTAACGCGGCTATTTTGGGAGGTATCAAAGGTGTAAAGAGGCGCTTGGCGAGTGCGATTATCGAGCAAAAAATTGCCGCTGTTTCCGAAGCGCTTAAGTATGGAGAATCTGGTTTAGATTTGGTAATTCGTGCTTGGGAGGATGAATCGGAGCAAGTAGAAAAAGCTGCATATTTGTTGCTCCGAGATAGATCGGAACCGAGAGTAAAAAAGATTTTAAAAGAATACAAGCCGTGGAGGATTGGAGGACTCTCGTACACTTTTGGCTGGCATTTAGGATCAATTGATTCCGTTGCGATCGGCCCGGACAAACAAACTCTTGTCAGTGGGAGTAACGATAAAACCATCAAAGTTTGGAATTTGCATACCGGGGAATTGATAAGAACTCTTGCAGAACATTCAAACTTAGTTACTTCCATTTCCCTCAGCCCGGATGGGCAAATTCTTGTCAGTGGCAGTTGGGACGGAACCATCAAAATCTGGAATCCACATACCGGAGAATTGATGAGAACTCTTACAGGACATTCATCCTTTGTTAACTCTGTTGCCATCAGCCCAGACGCGCAAAGTCTTGTCAGTGGTAATCAGGACGGTACCATCAAAGTCTGGAATCTACATAGCGGGGAATTGATAAGAACTCTTGCAGAACATTCAGCCTCAGTTACTTCCGTTGCCATCAGCCCGGATGGGCAAACTTTTGTCAGTGGGAGTTACGATGGCACCATCAAAGTCTGGAATCTGCATAGTGGGGAATTGATAAGAACTCTTGCAGGACATTCAGTCTCGGTTTATTCCCTTGCCATCAGCCCGGATGGGCAAACTCTTGTCAGTGGGAGTAACAGTACAATCAAACTCTGGAATCTGCATAGCGGGGAATTGATAAGAACTCTTGCAAAACATTCAGGCTTGGTCTCGGTTTATTCCCTTGCCATCAGCCCGGATGGGCAAACTCTTGTCAGTGGGAGTGGAGACCGTACTATCAAAGTCTGGAATCTGCATAGCGGGGAATTGATAAGAACTATTGCAAAACATTCAGGCTTGGTTTCGGCTTGTTCCCTTGCCATCAGCCCGGATGGGCAAACTCTTGTCAGTGGGAGTTACTATACAATCAAAGTCTGGAATCTGCATAGCGGGGAATTGATAAGAACTATTGAAGGATATTTAACATCGGTTAATTCCGTCACCGTCAGCCCGGATGGGCAAACTCTTATCTGTGGGGGTCGCAAGAAGCTTGGAATTTGGAATCTGCATACTAAAGAATTTAGCACAACCCTAGAAGGACTTTCAACATCGGTTAATTCTTTAGCTATTAGCGCCGACGGGCAAACTGTTGTCAGTGGGAGTAAAGACTGCACTATCAAAGTTTTGAACCTGCATAGCAGGAAATTGATAAGAACTCTTGCAGGACATTCAGGCTCAGTTAATTCCGCCACCATAACCTTGGATGGGCAAATTATTCTCAGTGGAAGTAACGACAAAACCATTAAAATTTGGAACCTGCATACCGGACAATTGATAAAAACTATTGCAGGACATTCAGGCTCAGTTAATTCCGTTGCTATCTGCTCATACAGACAAACTATTGTCAGTGGCAGTAGGGACAAAACCATCAAAGTCTGGAGCCTGTATAGTGGAGAAGTGATAAGAACTCTTACAGGGCATTCAGGCTCAGTTAATTCCGTTGCTATTAGCCCGGATAGGGAAATTATTGTCAGTGGGAGTAAGGATAATACCATCAAAGTCTGGAATCTGCATACTGGGGAATTGAGCAAAACCCTTACAGAACACTCAGAGTCAGTTAATTTGGTAACCATCAGCCAGAACGGAAAACTTATGGTCAGTGGAAGTAACGATGGAACCATCAAAATTTGGAGCCTGCCGGACAAAAAATTGATAAAAACTCTTTCAGGACATTCAGACTTGGGTAATACCATTTTGCCAAATAAGTGCTACAATGCCAGAAAAATAAGGGATATTTTATGAAGGTCAACTATCAAGAAA
>NZ_JAUBVJ010000046.1:0-12360 GCF_036702785.1 Microcoleus sp. AR_TQ3_B6
GACTGTTGACTGTTGACTGTTGACTGTTGACTGTTGACTGTTGACTGTTGACTGTTGACTGTTGACTGTTGACTAATGACTACTGACTAATGACTAATGACTACTGACTAATGACCACGAATTTCAAAGGTGGTACCCGCCACGTGATTTATCCGTGGAATCAATCCCAAATCGAAAATCGACAATCCTTAAGCCCCCGCCTTTATCCGTGGGATCAATCTAAAATCTAAAATCTAAAATCTAAAATCGATTGACTCTTTTTCGTTTTTTGGGTGAGAGTTTGCAAATCTGTAGAAATTTCCACTGGCGGCGAAATCGGGTTGTCAAGTTGGCGAGTTTCGGGTCGAAGACTGGCGACAGAAGCAGCAGTGCGTTTGGCGATCTCCTCCAAACTTTCCTGGTGCTGCACTCGTTTGCCTTCCTTGACAACCAAGTTCATTAATGGTATGTAAGACTCGCAATTTTTAAGAGTTTCTCCGGACAATCCCAAACAATCTCCGATAATTTCCCCATTTTCAATATGTCTAAAAATTTGCTTTCTTCCTGGATATGTTACCTTGCCGCTTGCCTCTTTCATCACCGGAATCCCGTCAATTTCCACCAACTTATAAACACCGTTGACAGGGGAACCGCTGACCAACTTCGTTCCCAAACCGTAACCGTCAATGCAAGCACCGCTATTTTTTAATTTAGCAATTTCTCGATCGTCCAAATCGCCGCTAGCAAAAATAGGGACACCCGGAAGGATCGATCGAACTTCCCGAGACAGCACCGCCAAATCGCCGGAATCCAGCCGCACGCCTTCCAACTGCATTTCACCACTGTTTATTCGATCGGCCAACATCCGCGCCGCCGCCACAGTATCGTAAGTATCGATCAGCAGAGGCGCCCCCGGAAAATAGCGGTGAAAAGCTGCAAACGCCTGATTTTCGCTGCCTTCGAGGGCGGCAACAGCCATCACCAAAGCATGGGCGATCGTCCCGACAGGTTTGCGGCCCAACTTCAAAGCAGCCAAAACATTAGAAGTTCCGTCGAACCCCGCAGCCAGAGCCGCCCTAGCCGCCCAGACAGCAGCTTGAGGTCCAAAAGCCCTGCGCGTCCCGAATTCCAGCAACTTAGCCTCCGGGCCCGCCGCATCCCGCAGTCTGGCCGCCCGCGTCGCAATCAAAGTTTGATAATTTATCGCATTCAACAAATAAGTTTCCACCAACTGAGCCTGCCACAGAGGAGCCTCAATTCGCAGCAGTGGCTCATTGGCAAACACCGCCGTCCCCTCCGGCACCGCCCAAACATCCCCAGTAAAGCGGGCTGTGGCGAGTAGAGTCCAAAATCCATCCGGGGCGCCAGCAAAAATCCCAGTGGACTGCAAAGCCTGAATTTGCGACTGAGAAAACCGAAATTTCTCCAGATAGTCGAGCACTTGAGCCAAGCCCATCGCGATCGCATAGCCAAAACCCTCTGGCAGCCTGCGCGCGAACAGCTCAAAACTAGCGGCCCGCCCGTCGAGCCCTTCCCCAACGTAACAAGCGGCCATGGTTAGCTGGTAGAGATCGGTTAAAAGGCTGTAATCTGCTGCGGAAACCGTCAGTTCCCGGTCTTCTAAGATTTCCTCACAACCTGTGAGGTGCAGGCTTTCTGTGGTAGTTTTCATAAGAAAAACCCCGGACAAACTTCTTTGTTTTAATTATAGTAACTAACACCATATCTATTTGTAAATATTTGATAAAGATTGCAGATATTTGTCGGAATAATTCGTTGATTGCGCCCTTGACTAGCCGATTTCAGGTGGATTTAGACATAAATATTATGGTAAAACCCATAAAAATACCTAATTTAACAATCTCAGGAATTAAGCACAAACACTCAAGCGTTGCAGGTTTTTTACGGAAATATTTGGTTGCAGCCCTTGAACAGAGTTAGAAAACCCGGTTTCTGAGCGTCGTCCGTGCGATCGCCCTCGCCCTTGAGTTGAGCCAGAAAAAATCTACCAGGAAAAGGTCGATCGCCCAATAATGCGTAAGGTCTGAAACCTTCTGCTTGCTTCGATGTTGCAGACTAATAAGTAATTCAAATAAATATTGCTAAACTCATCCACAGGCAAAAAATCAGAGTAATATAAAAGTATGAGAACCTAGATAAGAGAGGCAGATTCTATGAATCTTTCTAAATCTTTGGCAAACGCGATGCGTTACGTTTCGGAAGCAGCGATGCGGATTTTTAGCCCCAGCGATGACAACTATCCAAATAGTGGAGTTCAACCTTTTGAAGGTACGCTCTCCAAAAGCTCTAGGTCGAGAGAATGAGCCGCCATTCAGGTCGTTTCTAGCGACTTCGGCACAGGCATTCAGTTTAACAGTCAACAGTCAACAGTTAACAATTAACTGTTGACTGTTGACTGTTAAACTGTTAATAGTAATTGATAGGTTGAGTTTCATTTCGTTCTACTCAATCTATCAATTACCAATTACCCAAAACTGATTTAGGAAAAAGGCGATCGCAGCACTGCCGATCGGCACAGTGAGATTGTCAATTCCCAGCTTGGAAACCGACTCCAAAGTAGCAGCAACCAAAGCTACAACAGCCGACACAGCCCAAGTCTGCCAAACTGCGCCTTGAACCGCCAGCAAAATCAAACTGCTAACAGCAAAACTCACCAAATACATAGTTGCAGAACCTTCCCAACTCTTCTGTATTCCCCAAACTCGATAAATATGTTTGCCGTATTTCTGACCGATGACAGCAGCCAATCCGTCGCCCCAAGTCATCACTAAAATGCCCAAAGTACCGTATTCCTGACGTTGCAGCGGCCAAAACCAAGCCACGAGAACGCTGATACTAAGAGCATAGAAAAAAGTCCCGAAACTCTTGCGGTTGACACTGTTAAGACTCGGCAAAATCGGAACTTGGTAAGAAATTAGGGCGATCGCGCCTGCTAAAATTCCCGCCCAAATCGCCACCAAACCGGGTATTTCCAGCCACCACGCCAGCAAAATCACATTTCCACTACCCATGTGCATCACCTTGCGCGATACTTCAGGACCAACAGAAGTAAAGCGATTTAACCCTTCAGCTACCAGTAAAATCAAACCCAACCAGATACCCACGAGGGAAATTTGCAACCACACAGTCGGAATTTCAGAAAATATAGACACGATATTTAGGAAAAACTTAGATGGGGAACTGTTTACTACTTTACAGGACTTACGCATAACCTAATTATGTAGGGTGCGGTGTGCATGAAGTCTTACGGCTATAATTCGCGCGTTCAACAACTTTTTACGTAAGTCCTGATACATAAGTATGTCATTGCGACCGAAAGGAAGCAATCGCTTCCATTGATGACAGCTTGGCATTTTGGACTTGGGGCGATCGCAATTTAGGTCAAAAAATGTGCGATCGCCTGTTATAATTTGCAGCATCACAAACTTAAAGTTCCCATAAACTTTATTGCTATGCAGTATGTCTTAATTATTCATGAAGTAGAAAATTATGAAGCTTGGAAACAGGTATTCTATCGGGCTGAAAGCATCCGAAAAGAAGCTGGAGAGCGCTCCTATCAGGTCTTGAAGTATGACAATGAACCAAACAAAATTGTTCATTTCTCTGCGTGGACATCAACAACCGATGCAAGAGCGTTCTTTGAGTCGCCTGCGCTGGTTAAAATTAGAGAGGAAGCGGGAGTTAAAGCTCCTGAATTTATTTATCTAGACCAATTAGAGTCTGGAGTATTATGAAAGACGTATTTGTATAATGTAAGTTGTTCAAACTAGGTGGTTAAGTTTTGAGTATGTACGACGGTAGCTACTACCAGCTAATGGCCGAGTACAATTGCTGGATGAACCAAAAGATATATTCGGTCTGCTCGACAATTCCTGATGAACAGCGCAAACAGGATATGGGTGCCTTTTTCAAGTCGATTCATGGCACTCTGAATCACTTACTGTATGGTGACAAAGCATGGATGGGTCGTTTCACTCTTCACCCATTTTCGGGTACCGTTATCGGTCAAGAACTGTATGCTGAATTTGAAGTTTTGAGAGCAGAACGGGAGACAACGGATCGGCAGATTATAGAATGGTCTAGACATCTTAATCCTGACTGGTTGAGTCAACCGTTTGAGTACACAAGCAATGTAGATGGTAAATGCCGCGTGCTACCGACATGGGTTCTGGTGACACATATGTTCAATCATCAAACTCACCATAGAGGACAAATTACCACACTGCTCAAACAACTTGGCTACGATCCAGGCGTGACAGATATTCCCTGGCTACCCGCTATATCAATCGGATAATTTCTGGTTGGAAAGCGACACGCCAGAAGACTCGGCGGTTAAAACCTCGTCTAAACTTGCCTCTCATCCTAGCAGAGGGGGACTGAATAAAATCAAGAATTCAAACCCGTGTTGGTGGGTTTTGTCTGTATAAACGTGATTTTAACCGCCGACTCTTCAACCCTTCCCTTGCGGTCTTTGTGTGTATAGACGCCGTTTGAACCGCCGCGTATTCTGTAGAAATCCTAGGCCTTCATAACTCCCGTTTCAACAACTCCCGCACCGCGGCAAAAGCCCTCCCCCGCCACTCCACCGGCAGCAACGACAATCCCAAACCAGCCCACATTTTCGCCGCAGAAACCGACTTTCCTGCCCGCACCATCGATCGCCCTTTTGCAGTTTCACCAACCTCAATCAGTCGCAAACCTAGCGCTAATTGAGTTTCGGCAATCCTTTTGAGCCTGACTGTTTCCAACTTTTCGGAATCAAATTCGTAGCCGATCAAATAGCGCAATTTATCACTTAAATACGGAATTGCCCGATCGACTCCTTGCTGTCCTGCATGAACTCGATACTCCATCAACAGCTCCGGCAAGTAATAGCATTTTTTGCCCGCAATCGCAAGTCTCACAAACAAATCGTTATCTTCGCAATTTTGCAAATTCGGCCGCAGAAATCCCACTTCTTCCAGGGCGCTGCGCCGAAACAAAGTCGCCCCTATTTGCAAACTCTGTCTTAGAAACACTGCTTCTAGCAAATCTTCAATAATTCCCGGCGATAACTCGGTGCGCCCCCACCGCTGGGAATTCAGTTTCGTCTGGTTTTCGTCAATATAATTGTGAATGTCGATCACCGAGTGATCGGTACTGACAAAATCGATGTTGGGGTCTTTATCTAAAATAGCCGATGTCCGCTCTAAAAATTGCGCGCTCAGGCGATCGTCATCGTCAAACTTGATAAAATATTCGCCCCTTGCCGCCGCAAAGCCCGATCGCATATTATTACTCTTACCGATATTCTGCGGGTGGCGAATGTAGCGAATGCCGCGATCGACAAATTCCGACATCAACATAGGAGTGCTGTCAGTAGAACCGTCATCGCAGACAATTAATTCAAAATCTGTATAACTTTGAGCTAGCACGCTGGCGATCGCACAAGCCAGCAGATGCACTCGATTGCAAGTAGGAATGCAAACGCTAATTTTCGGCACTAACTTAGACAATTTAAGATTTGAGATTTGAGATTGCGAAAAAATTATGAAACCATTGATTTTCTGCCTTCTTCCTCCTTCCTTCTTCCTTCTTCCTTATTCCTCCTTCCTTATTCCTTCTGCCTTCTTCCTCCTTCCTTCTGCCTTCTTCCTTCTACCTTCTTCCTTCTGCCTTCTGCCTTCTTCCTTCTTCCTTCTTCCTTCTTCCTTCTTCCTTCACTCCACAGTTGATTTTAACTCAAACGAGCTGTACATTCGAGAATTAACTTTTGATTCACCAAAGCAAAAGGTTGAATTTCCAAAGCCCGGCGAAAAGCTTGAATAGCATTTATGTATTCTCCCAAGGCAGCGTAGCACAAACCCAGACCGTGCAGCGCCCCAAAATGAACCGGGTTCAGTTTGAGGACGGTTTGGCAGTCCTGGAGCGACTTTTTATAATTTCCTTGGGTATAGTGAAGTACAGCCCGCCGGTTCCAAGCTTCAGCAAAATCCGGCGCTTCGGAGATCAGTTTCGTCAGCAAATCCAAAGCGTGGCGAACATCGCCTGCCTCCAGCGAAACTTGCGATCGCCTGAGAATTTGCATCCCATACTCACCCTTCTGGTTAAACCAAGTGCGCCAGAGTTCAGTAGTTGCCCGATCGCGCACGCTTTCGTCGGGCTTTTTCAAGTCTTCGAGCAGCGCCTTAACAGATAATTCGTCCATAGGTGCGAGGATTGTTAAAAACGTTTTATTAATCAATTTTATCCCGCAAGCGGCAACTTTATTTCTCCCACATCCCATGAAGATTTTGATGCTTTCCTCGACTTTTCCCTATCCGCCAAGCCGCGGAGGAACTCAGGTAAGGACGTTTAATTTATTGCAATACTTGAGCCTGCGGCATCATGTAATTCTCGGTACAGTGCGATCGCCCGATGTCACCGACGCACAAATCGACGCATTGCGCCAGCAAGTTGCAGAATTGGCAGTTTTTTCCAACCCGCAAGTACCCCCCCAAACCCCCCCGGTCAAAGGGGGGCTAAGACTCGATCCAGAACCCGATGGGAATTTTTTGCCGGAACCCCTGAACCAGGGGGGGTTCTTTGACATAATAGGAAAATTCCACAGATTCGGTCGATTTTTGTTGTCCGGGACGCCTCCGAACGTACTCTCAAGCTACTCCCAAGCAATGCAGAATTGGGCAGACGAATTGGTAACAGCAGGCAAATGCGATGCTGTCACCTGCGAACACAGTGTTAACGAGATTTACGTGCGTCCAGAATGGCGGCAAAAAGTGCTGACAGTGGCAAACATTCACAGTTCGGTTTGGGGAACTTGCAGGGAAATGTTAGCAACCGGCACCTCGGAAAAACCCCTGCGCGATCGACTGAATTTACCGCTACTCGCCCGCTACGAAAAACGCTACTGTTCCAAATTTTCCCGCATTGTCGCGACAACATCCACAGACAGAGAGCAACTTCTAGAATTGCTGTCGCCTCCGGTTCGGGTGCGAGGAAAACAAGATTTTTTTGTACCTCCCATTGATGTAATTCCTAACGGCGTGGATTTGACCCAATTTCCCTACCGGTCGATCGATCCGGGAGGACACACCTTAATTTTTGCAGGCGCAATGAACAATTTGCCCAATATTGACGCCGCGCGGTTTCTCAGTTTGCACATACTGCCGCCTTTGCAGCAGCGGTATCCAGATGCCACCCTCACCCTAGTCGGGGCTTCGCCAGTCCCCTCCGTGCTCGCCTTGGGGAAACTCCCGGGAATTCAAGTAGTAGGTCGGGTGCAAAGGGTGGCAGAATATTTGCATCAAGCTGCTGTGTGTGTGGTGCCGATGCGGATTGGTTTTGGGATTAAAAATAAAACTTTGGAGGCGATGGCAGCGGGAACCCCCGTCGTTGCGAGCGATCGAGGTTTGGAGGGTTTAGTCAAGGGTGGCGGACCACAACCGAGAAGGGCCTTGCGGGCCAACAAAGTTCACGAGTATGTTGAGGCGATTACCAGTTTGTTTGAAAATCAGCAGCTAAGACAAGAGCTCTCTGTCAGCGCGCGATCGCTCGTTGAAAGCCAATATACCTGGGATATCATAGGTCGGCAGTACGATCGGCTATTGCAATTTTAAACTCTAAATTCTAAAATCTAAATTCTAAAATGGGACGATGGAACACAAAATTAACACCTCAAAAAATCGAGCCTTACCCCCAGAAAATCGAAAAGTTGCTCCTCCTCCGACAAGACGCCGTCGCCAAACCCGACGCCCCAAAAATCTTCAACAGTCCCAGCTTCTAATACCTACCCCCCCAACTCGCGCCAGATATCCCTGGAAAAGACTGGTAGCTAATTTGACAGCCCTCAGCGTCTTGTGTGGCTGTGCAGCTTTGATGGGAGGCGGCGCTTGGCTGAGTTATCAGCTAATTGTCGATCCCAACGGCAACAAGTTGATCTCTGAGTTTGTGCCGGAATGGTCGCGCCTGCCTACAGGTAGCAGAGATTCGATCCAAACTCTCGATCAAATCAAAGCCAGCCTACGCAAATTGGGATTCGTAACCGGAGAACCCCTCCCGCTTCCCGTCGATCGATCCGGCGATAATTCTATTTCCGATTTGCTCTTGCCGGTGATGGTAGAAAGAACAGTTAAGGCTTCTACTGTTTGCAAAAATCCTTGCCGTCAAATTGTCGAACTTCGGGTGTACAAGCGGGTGCAGCTTCCGGATCGCAGTTCCGATAAAGAGCAGTATTTTCAGCTAGCAAGTTCTATGAACGTAGAAGGCCCGGCGGAATCTTTTGTCATGGCTTCTTTAGCTGACTCTACATCTAACAATCAAGCCTCGAATCAGTCGCTACCCCTGACAGAACTGCGTCGCTTTGACGGAAAGCCCCCCGCCTCCGGCATTTGGTTGAATGTCAGCGGTCAACTAATCCGGGCAGACAAGAAAATTCCTTACGGACAAGTCGTTCGCTACAACCCCAGCCAAAATCATTTAATGTCGCTGTTGGAGTGGGCGAGTGCTGCCGGACAAGCGCCGAATTGGCAGCAAATTGTTAAGGGGGAAAACCCGCAGTTGGCGATCGACCAAACAGTTGGTTTAGAGCCGCAATTTACCCTTTATCAAATTAGCCCGCGCAAATTTTTACCGAACCCAGTTCAGTTAACTGCGATTTCTTTAGAAGAATTTGCCTTCAATGACGAGACTTACAAAAATGGGCTGCGACTGGCCAAAAGCGGGCTGTGGTCTCCAGCATTAAATGTCATGCGTATCGCGAAGGGGAAAGCCGGCAAAAATTGGCCCGCAGTCGCGCAAGCTCAGCTAGAAACGATCGAATTTCACGCTAAAATTACTCGAGCTCAGGCGATCGCATCTTGGGCCAGTCCCGGTCAACAAGTTCTCGCAGAATTGATCGACGGTCGCTGGAGTCAAGCTTTGCAAGTATTTGAAGCCGATGCCAGCAACAGTAACGAAATTGCCACAACCCTCAAAAATGACAGCGGGCGGATCTGGAACCGCGTAGACGCCGCCTTGAGAGTGAATGCCGGTGACGCCGATGTCAAGGCTTGGGGCGCCCTGATTGTAGCCTCTCAAGACGGAACTCGCGAGGCGATGAATTGGCTCGACCAGCAATCAGATACTGACAGCGAAACCAGAAGTCGAATTCGGAACTTGATCAACAAACTTCAGGAAGCAGTTTCTCAGGCTGAAAATTTAGAAAACCACAAGAGTCAAATTATGGGTTCTGCTACTTTAATTAGCAGTATCAATCCCGCTGAGTGGCTGGAACCAGAACCGAAAAACGAGTTAAAATTGGCCGGACAACAAGTTTGGTATCAGGTGCAAGTAGCGAGTTTTTACGACGGTAGCCGCTGGGTTAATTCGCCCTTTTGGGATGTAGAAGTGCGATCTTTTCCTGCTACCCAAGTCAAGTGGCTGTGGGGGCGGCTGGGATTGCAGGCTGACCCCAAGATTAAGATTGAGGTAGCGATGGCTAACGGTCAACAAAGAGTTGCTGTGGGAACGGTGAAAGCAGTGCAGGTTCAAGACGGAAGTCTGCGCTTGCTGGCGGCGGTTGACAAGCGATCGTGATCTGGCAAAAAGCATTCGGCCAAGAGTTCAGTCCCGCACGCACTTGTGACACCAAGAAACCGGGTTTTTTTACCGTTTCTGCCGATTGCAACAGAAGTATTTTCGTAAAAAAACCCGGTTTCGGGCCACCCATGCATCCAAAACTAGGAAGAAGGAAAATGCTTTCTTCTCACCTCCGGCAACTCCGAAAGAGGCGCAATCTCAAAACTCTCCCCCTCCCTCCTATCGAGATCGGACAACACAGCAGACAAAAATTTTGTTAATTTAATTAACACAACTTGGGCAAAAAAAACCCAGAGATGTCAAATCGCGCCCTTTTTGGAGAGTGCTGCAATCATCTGCCGTTTCACCGCTTTAGCCCAAAGCTCAAACTCCAAACTGTTGATACTGTTAATTTTCAATTCCTCAACAGGCTGAAGTGGGGCTTCTTTCTGTACTGTAGTCTCCATGCTTTTTTCCTCGTCCAAAAAATGTTAGTAGTCGATCGCAAACGGTGAACATAATACATCTATCTTATGAACTAAATTCCTGGAATTAATTACACTAAAGGCAGAGATTTTACCCATAAGATGCAGTAAATACATTGAGATAATGCAATTTACGAATTTCACGTCAGAAAATCCTACAACCATTGCTACATATAGGCTTTCCCTGACATTAAAATCTTACAATTTACATTGTCTGGCACTATCAAACCACTACTTATGTTAGAAAACTTACTGTTAAATGAATGTATTGGCATATACAGCCAAAAATCATTTTATTGAATTCACATAGTGCCGTAAAGCCGATCGCCTGCATCTCCCAGTCCGGGTACAATATAGCCGTGTTCGTCCAAACACTCATCAACTGCAGCCGTATAAATCTGCACGTCAGGGTGTTGTTCGTGAAAGTGCTTAAGTCCCTCCGGCGCCGCCAGCAAGCACAAAAACTTAATAGACTTCGGATTAACTTCTTTAAGCCTATCCACTGCCGCCACTGCTGAATTACCAGTAGCCAGCATCGGATCGACAATTAAAACATCTCGCTGTTCGATATCCTGGGGAACTTTGAAATAATATTCAATCGCCATCCGAGTTGTCGGATCGCGGTACAAACCAATATGTCCTACCCTAGCTGACGGAATCAGTTCTAAAATACTATCTAACAATCCCTGACCGGCGCGCATAATCGAAATAATCACAATTTTCTTGGACGCAGCCAGCACCGGTGCATTCATTTTTGCGATCGGCGTTTCTATTTGTTCGTATTTTAGCGGCAAATCTCGCGTCACTTCATAGGCTAGCAGCATCCCAATCTCTTTCAGCAGTTGGCGAAATTTCGCCGTGCTCGTTTGAGTTTGCCGCATTAGAGTTAACTTGTGCTGTATCAAAGGATGGTCGATGACAGTAACTTTAGCACTCATTTTTTTTAACAATTAATCTGCTTTATTCTAACTTATCAGTCCGGGACGCCCTCTTGACGCGAAAAAACCTCAGTTTATAGCCGCCCCTACCTCCAGGACTACTTATCTCAAACCCGTATTTAAAACACAAATACCGCGCGAAGAAAATTCGCTTCTACACTTGCCTTTTTTGGGCGCAGCACCACACTAACTATGCGAGGTTTGAACATACACAACTATGTCATTCTCTCCTTTCCTCTGCTTCCTGCGCTCTTCCTGGGAACGCAGATCCGGACCCAAAAGCCTCCCGGCTGGTCTCCCTCGCTATCTCGCCCTCCGTCCCAGCCCTTTAAAACAGATCCGGAGTTTCGCACCGAAATCTTCCGGAAGTGCCACCAACAGATACGAATCTTAGAAAGTGTCAGCATAAAACCTATTTTTTCGATAAATTCATTAATATAAAAACCCGATACAGGTAATGCAGTTAAGGTCATCAGCTTGACTTTACAGGCTTTTCATATTGCAACATGAAGGCAGTTCTATCCAAGTTTAAACAAGGTTACCTAAATAGAGCTTCAATTCTTTAAGAGGCTCCTAACACACAACTTAACTTATTAAGGAGAACATCCATGAAGTTTGTAAAACTATTGCTAGCTACGGCATTAATGACTGCTTCTATCAGCCCCGCCTTTGCTAATCCGGCAGTTCAAATTTTAGGTGCAAGCTAGGGCAGTAGCGGTTGCCCCCATCGCTCCGCCAGCGTCAGCGTCAGCCCCGACGGTCAAGAACTCACCATCCTATTTGATAAGTTTGCAGCCCAGGGAAATGTCTCAACAGAAAGCCGGAAAAGCTGCAATCTGAGCATTCCCATCAAAGTACCCCAAGGCTACCAAATTTCTATTTACGATGCTGATTACCGCGGCTACGTTGCTCCTAAAACCACAGGCAACCTGCGAGCAGAATACTTTTTCGCTGGAGCCCGCGGTCCAGTTTTTAATCGGAATTTGAGCGGCGAAACTAACTATAATGTTCGAGATAGCTTAGCTACTGTAGCTAATGTTTGGTCTAGCTGCGGCGACAGTGTAAATATGAGAGTAAATGCTGCGATGACCGCCCGCGGTGCCCGCATGGCCACCGTTGACTCCTTCGATTTGGCTCATCGCGGTTTAGTTTATCACGTCAAATATCGCACTTGCCGCTAAGCAGCTTGTGGGGAGTGTAGTGTGAGGAATAGTTTTCAGGTTTTAATTTTGAATTTTGAGTTTAAAGTGGGAAGAGGGAAAATTATTCCCTCTTCCTTCTTCTTTCTTTCTTTCTTTCTTCTTCCCTCTTCCTTCTTCCCTCTTCCTTCTTCCCTCTTCCTTCTTCCCTCTTCCTTCTTCCCTCTTCCTTCTTCCCTCTTCCTTCTTCCCTCTTCCTTCTTC
>NZ_JAUBVJ010000046.1:12460-18666 GCF_036702785.1 Microcoleus sp. AR_TQ3_B6
CTTCTTCCCTCTTCCTTCTTCCCTCTTCCTTCTTCCCTCTTCCTTCTTCCCTCTTCCTTCTTCCCTCTTCCTTCTTCTTTCTTCCTTCTTCCCTCTTCCTTCTTCCCTCTTCCTTCTTCCCTCTTCCTTCTTCCCTTTAAAACACAGTACCGTCACTTTCAATTTGAATTGGTGGCACTCCACCAGCCCTCAATTCGGCCGCAATTTTCCGCCCCGCCGCCCAAGTTCCTCCTTGCAAAATCTTCACCAGCGGCAATTGATCCGCACTCAAAAGCAGCTTTTCTCGAATAGCTGCGGCAATTTTATCTAAAAGATTGACAGTGAGCGATCGCCATTCTACTATAACTTCCTCACCCGGCAAGTAACTCTGCTCAAAAATAGCCGAATCTTTTGCCTGCATCAGCCCGATATCCAAACACAAACCGCCGTTTCGGTACTCCGGCAATCCCGTTAACTCATCCAATCCGGCGACTTCTAAACCCAGTTCTTGCAGGGGTTCCAACAGCGAATAAGTCAACCACTGCGATAGTTTGTGAAACGGCACGAATTCATCTCCCAGATTTTCTCCTGTTAAAGCCCGATGCCGCCAAACATCGCCTAAATTAACGCCACCAATTGCATATCTTCCCGGCCAAATTTCCCCAAAACCTCTCAAGACAGCGCTCAACACCACCGTAGCATTCACAGTGTTGACTCCAGAAACCTGACTGTCTAGCAAGTATTTTGCCAAATTGCCGGGACGCGGGTTTTCGCTGCCAAATAATAATGGATGCTGGCAAATCGCATTTCCCAAACGCTGCAATAATTCTAATCGGCCTGTTAAACCAACTAGCGGATTGTCTAGACTTACCTGAAATCCCGCAGCTAAGGTTTCTAGTTTTAATTGAGAAAGTCCGCGAGAATCAGCTTGCCAAGGAAAATCGGGATTGCTGGAAAAAACACCTTGACAAAACATCCGCAAGCTGGCTATTGCTAGCCCTTCAGAACGGCGGTAAACCTGTCCGGTTTCAGCTTCGCAATACTGCCAATCTGTACCAGCACCGGCATCGAGCAAAACGCTGACAATTGCTAAATCAAATTTGATCTTAGCTTGCTCTATGAGTGAAAATTCGGCTATTGCTGAATCCAATTCGGGGAGTCGCGGCAGGTTGCCGGCTTCAAAATGCCGCCAGCGACTGTGAAAGGGAATATTAAAATCGGGATACTGTTGGCGCGTTGTGTCAATTACATAATTTGCTGCTTTGTCGAGTTGGGATAAATCGACGCGGAAGTAGCGGAGTTTGTCCAGGCGGGCTAAATCAAAAAGCCGATCGCACTTTTGGCGAATAGCAGCCGGCCTTCTCAGATATTCTACAGTCTCAAGTTCAATATTGTGCAACTTCATACCACCAAACACCGATAAACATCGTTTTCTTTAAAAAAGTCAAACTGACTGTAATCTAAAAGATTATCTAAAATCGAATTTTTATCGAGTTTGATCAGCTTATATTCCCACTTCGAGCCGCTGACTTCGCGTTTTATTTGATCGGAAACTATCACCGAATTTTTTTCTGTCCCCGGAGATACTATTTTACTTAAATCTTCCAGCCTGTCGGCTATATTAATATCTTTTCCGTAAGTGCAAGACCTAAATATATATAAATTTCCCTTAGCAACTCCCACGGACAAGCCGCAAGGTATTTGATTGGCGTGAATAAAAACTTTCCAATTCTCGCACAAACTTTCCATAGCCGCTAAGGCTGAGTGAGCTTCCGGGAAAGTCAACAAATGGGAATCCCCAACAATGCTCCGAATTGTACCGCCGTATTCTTCGCAAATTGTTTTTTCAAAATCATCAAAATTAGTGAGCAAATATTCAACGTCTTTGATAGAATTAGATTCTTGATAAGCAATAAAACCTCTCAAATCTGCTTTAATTATTGCTTGATTTTTTATAATTCGCGTTTTATAACTTTGGTCAACTTTGTAAACTTTTTCAGGTTCGCTCATCCCTTTCAAAGAAAACTCGTTAACAAAAGACGTTTGCACTTCTGCTTTATTGAGCGCCAGCCATGCTGCTTGGGACAAATATATTTCATCCGGCGGAGTAACTGATTCTATCCGCGCTGTTAAATTCACCGTATCGCCAAAGATATCTTTATCTTGATGCAAGACATCTCCTAATGTAATCGACACGCGAATAGCCAATCGTTCGTCGTTCGCCTTGCTAGATTGTTGCGCTCTCAATTCTTGCTGCATTTCTAGAGCTGCTACAGCCGCTGATGTGACGCTGGGAAAAATTATCCAAAATGAATCACCTTCTCCTTTAATTACGCTGCCTTCATTTTTGGTGCTAATATCTGAAATAAAAGTTTTATGCTCGTTTAACAAACTACTTAAGTCCGACTGAGATAATTTTTTAACTCTGGCGGTATATCCGCAAATATCTGTTTTTACGATCACAGTAGAACGCAAATGAGGCATAACCTACCCTGACTGATCAAAAACCAGCAATAAATTTTATTTAGCAAAGACGCGATTGTTCGCGCCCGATCGCTCGCGTCTTTGCCCTCTCAATCTCCTAAATCGCGTCCGATCGCTTCTGCAAGAATTGTAGCATCTGGCACAGTTCCTGGCGTATAGTAGCCGGCGGCTTTTTTGGCGACGATTTCGACTTGTGCGTCTGCGGGAATCCAATTTTCAGGAATGGGGATGCGCTCGACCACCTGAATCCCAGAATTGATAATCGCATTGTATTTCATATCACTCATAGAAACTAAACTGTCAATTCGAGAGATACCCAACCAGTGCAGCACGTCTGGCATTAGTTCTTGAAACCGCATATCTTGAACTCCCGCAACGCATTCAGTGCGCGTAAAATAGGCATCAGCTCGATCGCCGCCTTCTTGCCGTTTTCTGGCATTGTACACCAAAAACTTAGTCACTTCCCCCAAAGCTCTTCCTTCCTTGCGGAAGTAAACAATTACGCCAGAGCCGCCGGATTGTGCCGTTTGGATGCAAATTTCAATCCCGTGTACCAAATAAGGGCGGCAAGTGCAGATATCCGAACTGAAGACATCAGAACCGTTGCATTCATCGTGTACCCGTACCGCCAACTGCTTGTCCGAGTCAGAAATATTGGCGACATCGCCAATGATATAAACCGTAGTTCCGCCAATTGGCGGCAAGAAAACCTGCAAGTCCGGCCGCGTCACTAAGTCCGAGAACATTCCGCCTGTTTCCTCGAACAGGACACGGCGAAGAAGGCTTTCTTGGACGGCGATCCGCCGAGCAATTCCCGGTAAATACCACACCGGGTCGATCGCAATTTTAGTGACTGCTAAATTGCCGCCTGCTTTGACTATTTTGCCATCAATTTGCACCCGCCCCTTAGCGATGGCATCTTGCAATTCCGGCATATTAATGTGAGCTTTAGTTACAGCAATTGTCGGTCGAATATCGTATCCCTGCTGGAAAAAGGAAGTATAAATTTCGCTGACCAAACCTCCAAACGGATCGAGAGAAACAATCAAATCGCGATCGCCCCAACTCGGGTGTGGCCCGATGTGTGCCGCCGGAGAGGTGTTGGTAAAATCGGGGCGGTGATCCGCTGGGAGTGCGCCGTTGGCAACTGCTAGCGCTCGATAAACAGAGTAGGAACCCGAATGAGTGCCGATCGCATTCCGGTGAGACGATTTGCTGAGGCTGCCAATCACAGGCCCCCGTTTCAGGGGATCGATTTCTCCCCAGTAAATGGGATGAGGTTTTGTGCCGGATCTGTGGGGATGGGATGTTAAAACTATATGCTTGGGTTTTGACACAGTTCTTTTTGGCTCTTGCTATAGATGTTGCTGTTGGTTGTAAGCCGAATCGCAATCTGAAACAGTGATTCATCATACCAACAGTACACACCTCAAGGGTTGAAACAATCGCGCTACACACACACAACCCTTTCTCTGCTTGTGTTTCAGGATAACAGGAGGTTTTCGTCGGATTTGATATAAGTCCAGAGTTAAATCTTGGACTGTATAGCCAAAACCTAAAGACAGCACAACTGCCAAATGCCAACTTTGAAGTTTTAACAAAAGCGAAAAAAAAGATTTGAGATTCCGGGCCGCCGACGTGCAGTCAATCGATTTTAGATTTGAGATTTTAGATTTTAGATTGACCCCACGGATAAATGCGGAGGCTTGAGGATTTTCGAAAATCGATTTGGGATTGATTCCACGGATAAATCACGTGGCGGGTACCACCTTTGAAATTCTTGGTAAATCTCAAATCTCAAATCTCAAATCTCAAATCTCAAGTGGAATATTTTTGCTCAAAACGCCTTAATTCCGACTTTGAGGGTGACATAATTCCACGATAATTGCCTCGCCTTCGTGGCGCGATTCCAATTCCTTTGTCTTCCGCGCGATCGGTTCGTCATTAAGAACTAAGCTGGTAAGTTTGTGCTGTACAAACCAGCGATATCGCCGCCACAAACAGATCGAATAAATCAGCGACTCTGGCAAAGAGTAGCTATAAGGTCGCTGAACTGCCAAACCCGTTTTTTATCCGATTCAACCAAGGTTTTTGGAGTGCGATCGCTCAAATTATAAGGATAACCGATACTGTCTAGATTTATTTGCCTTCTCAGTATTCTAGATGGTCGGCTTGTTTGCCTAAGATGACTTAAAAATTGAGCATCTACTATTTGTCGTGTCAGGGTTATACTGAGAATGTAGCCGGGCGCACAAATGCCACCAATCGTCTATTAACGATGCTTTTGGGTTCCATTTTTTGGTGGCGCTGAAATCTTAATCTAAAGATTAACTGATAAATTGAATGTTGCCAAGTACATCTAATTATTTGCTAAAAAATGCTGGGGTGCCTGTGTCTCTTTCTGAGACGCAATCGATCGCACTTAACCCCAATCGGGCCTGGGTCAGACACACGGGCGAGGGTGTGTGTTTGGTGGATGTGGAAATTGCAGGGGGTACGATCGCCGAAATTATCCCAGCAGGTACAAAACCTGTATCATCATGTGGAGATATCCCAGTTGTAGATTTGCAGGGCGGCTTAGTTTGGCCTTGTTTTGTGGATATGCACACCCATTTAGACAAAGGTCACATTTGGGAACGATCGCCCAATCCCGATGGAACTTTTGCCAGCGCGATCGAAGCAGTGCAGGCTGACGCTCAAAAAAACTGGAATGCAGACGATGTTTACCGGCGAATCGAGTTCGGACTAAAGTGCAGCTACGCCCGCGGAACCAAGGCTATCCGCACTCACATCGACAGCGCGGGCGAACAGGGAAGCGTTAGTTTAGAAGTATTTGAAGCCCTGCAAGGCGAATGGGGCGATCGGCTGATCTTGCAAGCAGTTTCCCTGGTTTCCCTCGACTATTTCCTGACACCTGGCGGCGAAAAATTAGCCGATCGCATAGCCCAAATCGGCGGCATTCTCGGCGGATTTGCCTATATGAATCCCGACTTAGACAAACAACTCGATCGAGTTTTTGGCTTAGCCAAAGAACGCAATTTAAACCTCGACTTCCACACCGACGAAAACGGCGATCCAGATTCAGTAACACTGCAACAAGTAGCAAAAACCGCCATCCGCCATCAATTTTCCGGTCAAATCATCTGCGGTCACTGCTGTAGTTTAGCCGTACAACCGCCAGATTTAGTAACAGAAACCCTCGCCTTAGTCAAAGCAGCAAATATTGGCATTGTCAGCTTGCCGATGTGCAACCTTTACCTGCAAGACAGACAATCTCAGGCTACGCCGCGCTGGCGGGGAGTTACCCTACTGCACGAACTCAAAGCAGCCGGAATTCCGGTTGCAGTTGCTAGCGACAATTGCCGCGATCCGTTTTACGGATTTGGCGATCACGACGTTTTGGAAGTCTTTAATATGGCAGTCCGCATCGCCCATTTAGATAGGCCTTGGGGGGATTGGCCCCGTGCAGTGACAAAGACTCCAGCCGATTTAATGGGATTGCCGAATTTAGGAAGAATTGCAGTTGGTTTACCAGCAGATTTGATTTTGTTTAAGGCGCGGAATTTCAGCGAATTGTTATCTAGATCGCAGGGCGATCGCACAGTTTTGCGGCAGGGTAGAGAAATTGATACAACTTTGCCGGATTACCGCGAACTAGACGACTTGTTACGCATTTAAATCGGACATCCTGCACCAATCTCAACAACAGATCCGAAAGCCGGTTCCACAAAAAATGAATTTTC
>NZ_JAUBVJ010000046.1:18766-64430 GCF_036702785.1 Microcoleus sp. AR_TQ3_B6
TTTCTACTCGTTACTAGGCTCTGCCTGGTAACGTATATCCGGAGGCTCTGCCTCCAATTTACTCCCTCGCAATGCCAGGCCGAGCCTCGCTTATATCAGTTCCCAGGCAGAGCCTAGGAACCAGTTAAAAAATGAATTTTCTTTCTACTCGTTACTAGGCTCTGCCTGGTAACGTATATCCGGAGGCTCTGCCTCCAATTTACTCCCTCGCAATGCCAAGCCGAGCCTCGCTTATATCAGTTCCCAGGCAGAGCCTAGGAACCAGTTAAGGTCCCTTCTCTTTTCTTCCTTCGCGTACTTCGCGTCTTTGCGGTTCGTTCAAAAAAATATCTTTTAACAAGCATTTAGCATTGCTATCTTGTCAATTTGCAACTAATTTGATATAAATATAAAAGCTAATTCGAGCGAGGATGTTTTAAGTGAAAGCAGTTATTTTATTGTCGGGAGGGCTGGATTCCTCAACTGTTTTGTATCAAGCCAAAGCCGACGGCTGCGAGTGTTACGCTATTTCCTTTGACTACAAGCAAAGACATCGGCGGGAGTTGGAATCAGCGCGGGCGATCGCACTTTCGGCTGGTGTTAAGGCACATCAGATCGTAAACTTTGACTTGACACTGTGGGGCGGTTCGGCTTTGACAGATAATCAGATGCAATTGCCGATCGATCGCACACTCACCGAAATGTCTCAAAACATCCCAATTACCTACGTTCCAGCTAGAAATACGATCTTTCTCAGTTTTGCCCTCGCCTACGCAGAAACCCTTGAAGCTCAGCGAATTTACATCGGCGTCAACGCTTTAGATTATTCCGGCTATCCCGACTGTCGCCTCGATTACATCCAAGCCATGCAGGAAGTATTTCGGTTAGGAACAAAGCAGGGTCGAGAAGGAGAAGCTATTAAGATTGTCACACCTTTGATCGAACTTAAAAAAATAGAAATTATTCAATTGGGCAACAAGTTAGGAGTGCCTTGGGAGCAAACTTGGTCTTGCTATGCAGGGGGCGAAACTGCGTGCGGCCTTTGCGATTCTTGTCGGTTGCGGTTGGCTGCTTTTGAGGAATTGGGCTTGAAAGATCCGGTGCCTTATGCTTAAATATGACTTACGCACGACGGCGCAGAAACCGGGTTTTTTCGAGTCTCTTCGCGGCGCCCGCCGAAACGGTAAAAAACCTGGTTTCTAAGCATCGCACTGCATCCAGCTAGAATTAATTGAGACTTGGTATATGAATTGTTTGATTTTAAAAGAAGAATTTATATTTGAATTATTCTGATTTTGATAGCTTGACTGGATTGGGTAATACCAGATTGATGCAAGCTCGCTTTGCTCAATGTGCTGGCGAGCAAACGGAATTTGGGATGATCTTGATAGATGTAGATGGACTTATATATTTCAACGATCGGTACGGTCATGATGAAGGTGATGAAAAACTGAAACAGATTGCTAAGTTGATTTGTCAAAATTTACCAGATGGTATTGATGTCTTTAGAGCAGGTGGAGAGGAATTTATTATTATTCTAACTGATTTTAAAATGGCAGAAGTTGTCTTACTAGCAATGCGAATTTGTAAAGCAGTTAATCAGGAGTTTTCTCATCTTCCTCCATTGCGACGATTTTATTGTATGAGGGATGGCAGTTATGTAGAAGTTTATTTTCCCTTGACAGTATCTTGTGGGGTAGCTTTCTATCCGGAATATGGTGTAGATTATTCCACTCTGTATCGGGCAGCAGAGGAAGCAGCAATAAGAGGCGGCAAACGCTTATATGGTGGTGTTGTGGGTGTAGCGATGAATTTCTACAGTTCTTGTTTTTTGCCTTCGACGAAGAACAAAACTAACGATTCCCAAATCTAACAAAATCGAGAATAATCGACTTAAACAGTTCGCAGATATTTCCTTGACTTCTTGCTTGAGGAAATACAGCCGTTTGGGGATACTAATTTCGCTATTACCAACCCACATTACCAAAAAGACTTGAGAATTGGCAAGCGTGTTAATGTACGGTTACAATGGTCAACCTTAGATAATTTAGTACGCAGCGACTTCGAGCGAGTAGATTATGTAGGTATTAGCTAAAGTATTCTCAAGTAGAAAATTTTGCCACACCTCTCAATCCGCTATTCTTTCGACTTTTCCCCGCAACTTCCCCATCCGCTGCTGCAACTTCACCCAAAGCTCGATCGCCCGCCGCCCCTGACAGCAAATGGATTTGAATTTGATCCAACCGCGGGCCGCACGCAGAAACCACCGTAAGTTCCACATTTTCGCCGCGCCAAACTTCCCCAACCGCCGGCATTCTTTGCAAATGATAGCTCAGAAAACCTCCGATGGTCTGATATTCGTCAGTTACTGGCAAATCCAAATTCAATATTTGATTCACATCATCTACATTTAACTGCGCTTGCACTAAAAAAGTGCGATCGTCCAATACTTGCAAAGCAATTTCTTTACTGTCGGGCGACTCGTAGCTGCGGCCGATAATTTCCGCAATCAAATCCCTCAGCGTCACTAAACCGGAAATGCCGCCAAATTCATCAACTACGATCGCAATTTCTTCCGACGAACTCTGCATCAAAGGCAGCAGTTCCCCCAGCAGCATCATCTCCGGCACAAACCTCACCGAACCCATCCAAGTTACAATTGGCGTGTCGGGAGATAGCAAACCTTGAGCTAGGGGTTTGGCAAGTTTTTTGAAGTCAATAATCCCAATAATGTCGTCTAAAGAATCTCCCGTCACGGGATAGCGGGAATGGTTGGAAATCGCCATTTCGTCGAGCAAAGTTTGAAAGGTGGCCGTCTTCGGAAGTGCGACAATACTCGGCCTGGGCACCATTACTTCTTCTACCCAAACTTCGCCAAATTCAAACACGTTGTTGAGCAATTCTCGCTTTTCTGCTTCCAAGCCGCTTGATTCGCTGGAGGTAGCTATAATTAATTGCAGTTCTTCGGGAGTAACCGGCCGGTGCCTTAGATCGTATTCGATGCCCGCAAACCGCAAGAGCGAGCGCGTGGATTGATTGAGAAACGACACAAAGGGGTTGAACAAACGGGAAATTAATAAACTAGGAGGCCCTAAAGTTGTCGCTAGCTGTTCGGAATACAGTAACGCTACAGATTTGGGAAAGAGTTCGCCGAGTACGATTTGCAGGTAAGCTAGCAACAAAAAAGTTACTATTGATATGCTAAAAGAATGGGCGATCCCAGACTTGATGTAAGTTGGCAGCGGCAAATAGCCGATCGACATTCTGACTAGCACGGCGATCGTACTTTCCCCAATCCAGCCGATCGCTAAACTAGAAACAGTGATTCCCAACTGCATTGTCGAGAGCAATCGCTCGATACTTCGCTGCAAAGATTGCACAGTTTGAGCTGCCACATCGCCGCCATCGACTAACTGATTGATGCGCGATCGGCGTACCGTCACCATTGAAAACTCAGCCGCCACAAAAAAAGCATTAATCGCAATCAGCAACAGCACTGACAGCAACCGCGACAGCACCTCTGTCAAACTCATCGCGGGTAAATCAGATATCTCCTGCATTCTCGCCCCTAAAAGTGACACAATGCTCCCTACAACAACTTTCTCGATCGAACCTGAGAATCCGTCTGGAGGTTTTGTCTCCTTTTACCTTACTTCGCCACTGGAATGCCAGATATTTGCAACTGCAGTTTTTGACCTGGATAATCTGTCAGCGTCAGCGAAACTTCTTTAGCATTTTCCAGCAAAGCTGTGGGAATACTCACCGTACCGTAAAACACTTGCCCGTTGGGGGGGAGTTCCGACGGCAAATCTTCGGCAGTCGCGCTCAGGGCCCGGCCGCGATCGTCAGTGACGTTCAAGAAACTGTAGAGAAACCTCACAGGTTGGGAGCCTTCATTTTTCATGCTCACGTCTAGCAGCATGGAATTGCTGCGCTGACTGGACGCGCTCACTTCCAAGGTTACTCCCCCGTCGCGACTGTTCAGGGGAAACTTGGCGCTGGCATTTGGCGCCACCGATTTTTTGGCCGTGGCTGATTTAGAGCTTGCCTTGTCTGCTTTAGTATTTGCTTGAGCAGTTGTTTTGTCTGGATCGCGACCTTCTACCCGCGCTTTGACGGTTGTGAGAATGTCTTTTTCTTTCAAAATGCTCACTTGGTCTTTGCTAGCCTGAGTTCCCTGCCTGCCGCTGCCAGCATTGTTGCTGGGGCGAATATCGGGTTGAGTCGTTCCTTTCAAGGCTTCGCGACCTATAGTAAATCCCCAAACAGAACTCGTCACGCCTGCTCCAAACATCAGAGCGAGCAGGATTAGAGTCAGCACTACCGTCGAATTCACTGCCATTGCCTATAAGTTTATGCCGAGTCCTAGAAACTGCTTTGTCGGGTCGATCGGCTCGCCGTCAATTGGCTAACAGGCGATCGGGACTCAGCAGATCTAAAGATTTTGATTTTTGTTCTCTAGTTCTAGCACGGACTGAGAAATTATGTTATCATTCATTTTTAGTTAGATCGAACAAATCGATTTAACGGCAGTTGGCCGAGCGGTTTAGGCAGCGAACTCATAATTCGCCCCAGGCAGGTTCAACTCCTGCACTGCCGATTTAAAATAAATCAGGACCCTCCGCGCCCTGGCTAAAAACCAGGTTTCTTCCCAGATACCAGTCCTGGGCGCATAGGGGGCTAGAAACCGGGTTTCTGAGGCCGCAAGTGCGATCGCGAACTAGACACTTGGTCGATCGACTCGCTCCTGAGATGGCACTCCACTCGGAAAATTCTTATTCCGATCGTTGGTCAACGATATCAAGGCTTAATTAACTCCACTCCGTCGCGCCCGTCGAGCTCTTGAACGTAAACCTTAACTTGTTCTTCCTTTGCAGTCGGCAACTTTTTACCCGTAAAATCCGGCTGAATCGGTACTTCTCGGTGGCCGCGATCGACTAATACCGCCAACCAAATTTTCTCCGGCCGCCCGTAATCGTTTACCGCATTCAAAGCGGCTCGAATCGTTCTGCCTTTATATATAACGTCATCTACCAACACCACGGTTTTGCCTGTCAAATCGAAAGGAATTTCTGTTTTAGCCGGTGTCCGCATCGCAACTCGATCCAAGTCATCTCGGTAAAACGTAATATCCAAAGCGCCCACGCATACTTTGACTTGTTCGAGGACGCCAATTTGATCTGCCAAAATTTGAGCTAAAGGCACTCCTCTACTATGAATTCCCAACAGCACTAACTCTGAGGGGTGCCCTGATTTTTCGACAATCTGGGAAGCGACGCGGGTGAGAGTGCGCCTCACTTCATCCGGCGATAAAATTTCGATAATTTTAGTCATTGCTTGCTGCGAGCTAATTGTTGGCTGTTGGCGGATCGAACAATTTTAGATTTTTGATTTGAGATTTTTGATTGACTTGACAGATGAATTTGGGGGTTTGAACTAAGGTCAAAACTTTTTTTGCTTCTGTCGGTGGCTGATATCTGTCGAATGCTGGAGCTACCCTGAACGGATGAAAAGCAGAGGCCCAGATTGCAATGCGGCAGAGCGCGAACAATCACAGAAATACGTTGTTTATGCCTACTGGACTGTTTGGGTGAGGCGATCGGTTAGCGGCTCAAAGATAATAAGGTATAAAAAAGCAATGATAGTCCCAACCAAATCAGAAAGCAATACCGAGTTAATTGCAAGGCTTGGTAAATGTGTTCTTGTGCGATGGGGTGAATCGGCTCGCCTAACAGCGGTTTGTGTTTGAGAACTCCACGATAGGAATTTGTACCTCCTAGTTGCACTCCCAAAATGGCGGCGTAGGCGCACTCGCTCCAACCGGAATTGGGACTGGCATCTTTAACAGCATCTCTCTGACAAATCTGCCAAATGTAAATCGGTTTGCCAGATATAAGCGCTAAAGTAATCACTGTTAGCCGACAAGGAATCCACGTCAGCACGTCTTCGAGTTTGGCGCTAAACCATCCTAAATCAGTGTATGGCGCTTCTTTGTAGCCGACGGTAGAATCTAATGTGCTGGCTGCTTTGTAAGCCATCGCCAAGGGGACGATCGCACTTGCCCACATCGAGTAGGGACCGATCGGGCGATCGGTAACACTTAATAATAGATGCGGCAGAGCGAACCCAAGTAAGGCATAAAATAGCGGTGCTGTCACACCATCGACTGCATTCTCTGTTACAGTTTCTAACAATGCTCGCAGAATTTCTGGCGAGGATAAGTTTTCGGTATCCCGACCGACGTAAAGGCTCAACCGTTCTCGCGCCTTGACTACATCTCCAACATTTAAAGGTGCTAGCACGTCTACTGCAGCCGCCCTCAAACTGCGACCTGCAAAACAGCTTGCCAGCAAAATGGTTTGTAGGGCTATACCTAAAAGAGGATGCACCCAACTAGCAGCTTGGACGATCGACCAACTGACAGTATAACTGCCTAGAATCAGCCCGATCGCTAGTATTGTACCAGCACATCGTAGCAGCAGTTTGTGCCGAGATCCAGCGGGACGATCGCCAGCAGGAGGGGTTTTCCCTGGGGGATTATTCGATATATTAAAGACAAATCGAGTATAGCGGTCGATCGCCCAACCCATGGTCTGCACTGGATGCGGCCAACCCCAAGGATCGCCGATCGAATAATCTAATACCGCAGCTAAAATCAAAACAGGAAATTGATCCGGCATCATTATATATTGTGTCAAACTTGATAGTCCATCAATCGATTTTAGATTTTAGATTTTAGATTTTAGATTTTAGAACAGAAGAAAGCGATCCCACCGATCGATCCGGGAGCTTGCGATGGGAAGCGAGGAGCTTTTTTCTCGCTCCGTCCTGAGTCTGCTTTCGGAATGAATCCGGGGGCCCGAACCATCTTCCTTGATTGTCAAAGCAGGAGCGCTCGCAATGGTAGCGCAGGTTTTAACTACTCCTACCCTTGCAGACGCAAGATTTTTGAACTGCAATTTTAACTGCTGAGATTACTTTCGTCGCGGAGCAAGTGTACGTTCTGCTCCCAATTAACACCGTCAAAGGGTAGGATCTGAAAGTGTTGGATGGCATAGTCGTCAAGACAGCGGACGTTGACATCGAAATGCTCGGGATGCGATCGGGGGCGATAGAACGAGTGAATGCCGCAAATTCGGCAGAAAGTATGTTGAGCAGTTCCTGTATTAAATGTATAGGTGGTCAAAACATCTTCGCCACTGAGCAAGGTAAAACGTTCCGGCGGCACAATGAGGTGCAAAAATCCCTTCTTTTTACAGATAGAGCAGTTGCAATCAGATGCTTCGTGTTTGTCAACGGCGACACGGAAGCGGACAGCACCGCAGTGACAGCCGCCAAAGTAGGTAACAAGTGTTGCGTCCATATGTGCTTGCTGGCGATCGAATGAATGAACTTACCATTTAAATGATAAAGCTAGTTTCTTCCCCAAGAGCTGCTTGCCAACTGCGGACATCATAGTATAAGTCTTCGAGGGAAATACTGTACAGCGCTTCGGCAAGTTTTTTGTGCAATCGGTTCCACAAACTGAATGTTACCCAGTCCTCTGCTTGCGTCGCGTCGGGAAAATGTCGAGGTAAAGGTTCAATAGTTTCACCTACAGCCTCTAAGATTTGTCCTAAAGAGATTTGAGCGGGCTGGCGGGCCAATTGATATCCTCCTTGGGAGCCCCGAACAGATTGGACTAAACCGGCTCGTCGCATTTCAATCAGCAATTTTTCTAGATACGGAGCCGGTAACTCCTGTCGCTTCGCTATCGATTTCACCGATGTCGGGCCAAAGCGAGGTTGCAAACTTAGATCCAGTAGTGCTTTGACACTGTAGTGTCCGCGTGTGGTTAACTTCATGGGATTTTAAGAGCGGGGCAAATATTTAGCTAGCTGATAGCTGATAGCTTATGCTACCGAGTTTAGAGATTGCTCGCATCCGCTGCAGCTACTCCTCAAGAAAGACTGCACTTTGTTAAAAATATTTAGATAATAGTGGTTAACAATTGAGCCGATCGGTGTAATATAGTTTTACGACCAGCTATAAAGCTAAAGTTTCTTGGCCCAACCAAAAACCAACCGAGAAAAAATCCGTACACCAGTTGAATATTTCAGGACTCAGTAAATGGCTAAAAAGAAAAATATCGAACCCCTTGAAGGCGAAGGTCTGATCAAAAAGGTCAAAGACCTAGAGAACCTTACCAAGGAAGAAAAAGCTAGAGCCTGTGGCTACTACACCGTTACCAAGAACGGCGTTGAACGGGTCAACATGATGAAATTCCTGAATGCGCTGATTGATGCAGAAGGCATTCAGCTAGACGGGAAGCAAAACGGCAACGGACGCGGCGGACGCTCAGCCAGCTATCGCATTAGCGTTCAATCTAACGGCAACTTACTGATTGGAGCTGCCTACACCAAACAAATGGAACTCCAACCGGGAGATGAATTTGAAATCTCTCTGGGACGCAAGCACATTCACCTGCGCCAAATCGATCGAGAAGAAGAAGAATCCTAGGCCTTTACGACTTGCTTTGACTTCTTGCTTGAACAGGTTGGTTTGACTTCAAGCATTGACGGAAAGCACAGAGTTGGCTCTTTCATCATTCTGTGAGCCTAAAACAGTATGGCTTCTATAGATGGCAATGGCTCGACAAAAGCCACTGCCACCGCTTTATATTTTCCGAGAATACCTATTCTCGCCCCTCGCTATATCCGTTTGGAGAAGCGGGGGATTTTCCGCGTAGCTGTTGAACAGAAGTTCGGCAAGGGATTGTTTAGCGGATTTAAGGGATTTAACGCATGGATGTTCGGCAAGGGATTGTATAACGGATTTAACGGATGGATGTTGAGTTTCTATGGTCGAGGTTCGAGGCAAGAAGCAGCTTAGGTTGAGGTAGGAAACCGCACAAAGCAAGAAAATGACCCAGGTATTCTGGGCCAAGAGTGCGTAATACCCGTTTAAAGAAAAGAATGCAACTGTCGGCAAACTCCAAAGCACGAGCTTCCTCATTCATCCCTAATTATTTAATCTAAAATCTAAAATCTAAAATTGTATAAGTCTGGTGCTTGCTCCTGATTTGTGTGTGTGTGGGACGTATTTTGATGGGAAGCCCACAGCCTCTCACGCCCGTAAGGAAAATTACAGGCTCCAACAGTTAAAGTGTTAGGGAGCAATTAGTCACCAGCCTATGCCGTTGCCCGGATTCGCGAGCAAAACTTCTCAACACCAAATAAAAATCCCCCTGCGTCACCTTCTAGTGGCTTCTTTTGTGCTGCAAATCGTCGCAGCAGTTGGGATTGTTGGGTATCTGTCCTTTCGCAACGGAGAAAAAGCAGTCCAAGAGCTCGCCCAAAAATTGATCGCGGAGACGGGGAAGAGAGTTGAAGAAAAGGTGACTTCTTTTCTCGAACCTATCCACTGGGTAAATCAACTTAATGTTGAAGCGATCGACCGTGGTGAATTAAACTTACAGTTAGAAAAGCCCCAGCCTCGGGGAGAGAAGTTCCTCTGGCAGCAAATGCGATCGTTTAAAAGCATTCAGTGGATTTCCCTCGGTGCTGAAAAATCAGGAGAATTTCTCGGTATTTGGCGCAACCCTCACGACAACAGCTTGCAAATTGTCGCCGCCTCGAAGTCTACCAACTTTCACAGCACTTACTACGCTACAGACGGCAGAGGCACTCGCACCGCTAAATTAAAGGCACAACCGCGAACCTACGATGCCCGCCGACGCCCCTGGTACAAAGAAGCTGTCGCAGCTAACAAACCGATTTGGACGAGCATTTATCCGGGTTTTACTCCCGGGACTGTTTTTATTGCTGCTAGCCAACCGATTCGCGATCGAAATGGTAAATTGCGGGGAGTTAGTGCCGTACACTTTTCGCTCTCGGAGCTTCAGCAATATCTCGATGGCATCAAGCTTAGCAAAACCGGCCAAATTTTCGCGATCGAACGATCGGGCTTGCTGGTTGCCAGTTCGAGTCAAGAATCACCCTTTAGAAAGATGTCCCCAAAGCAGCAACGGCAGCGGCTGAATGTTTTAGACAGCCAAACACCTGTCATTCGCACCGCAGCCGAGTATTTGTACGAACACTTCGGGGGCTTTGGTAACATTAAGCAGCGGCAGCAACTGAAATTTAGCCGACACGGGCAAGAATATTTTGTAGAAGTGCGGCCGTTTTCTGATATTTACGGTTTGAACTGGCTGATTGCCATCGCAGTTCCCAAATCCGATTTTCTGGGGGAAATTAACAGAAATACCCAGACTACAATTTTACTTTGTTTCGTGGCGCTGCTGCTATCGACAATGGCCGGAGTGCTGACAGCTAGGTGGGTAACGCTGCCGCTGCGGCTACTTAACCAAGCAGCTAAAGATATCGCCGCCAGAGAGTTCGATCGCGCTGTTGCTGTCAGTAGGCTTGATGAAGTCGGCGAATTAGCCGAGTCTTTCAACGAGATGGCAGCTCAACTGAAAAAGTCTTTTCAAGCTTTGGCAGAAAGTGAAGAAAAATTTGCCCAACTGGTAGAAAATTTGCCCGTTGGAGTCTCGGCGATAGATCCGCGCGGCGCAGTTATTTTCATGAATTCGGCGGGAGAGCAAATATTAGGTAGGGGAGAAATGCCGGATGCCACCGCACAAGAGCTACCACAAGCTTATCAAACTTATATAACAGGCACTAATCAACTCTACCCGGCCGAGCAAATGCCGTTTGTGCGGGCCTTGAGTGGCTTCGAGGTGATTGCTGAAGATATGGAAATTCGCCGAAACGGGAAAAATATTCGTTTGGAAGTGCGAGCGCTGCCGGTGTTTGACGGTGCGGGCAATATCCTTTATGTTCTTAATGTTTTTAAAGATATCACGGCTCGCAAACAGGCAGAGCAAATATTGGCTGACTACAACCGCACCCTCGAAATTGAAGTAGTCGATCGCACGATCGAGCTAGCCACGATCAATGCCCGCTTGCAGGTCGAAATTGAGGAACGCCAGCAAGCTGAAAAAATTATCCGTCAAGAGCGGGACTTTAACTTAAAGATTATCGAAAATTCTCCGATTTTTTTTGTGGCGATCGACTCGGAGGGTAAAATCCTGCGGGTGAATGACTGTATGCTGCAAGCTGTGGGCTATACTGCTGCTGAAGTTATGGGGAAAGATTACTTAGCTACATTTGTACCCCCAAGCGATCGAGCCGGATTGCATTCGATTTTTGAGCGCGTCACAGCAAGCGAGCAAACGGTTAACGAACATCCCATTCTCACAAAGTGCGAGCGGACTTTGTTAGTCGAGTGGCACGGCATACCAGTGCTCGACGAAGATGGTCGCCTGGATTTCTTGTTTGGATTTGGGATTGATATTGGCGAGCGCAAACAAGCACAATTAGTCTTGCAAAAAAGCGAAGCTCTGTTTCACAAATTAGCGAACACTGTTCCGGGAGAACTTTACATATTCGTGCAGCATCCCGACGGCTCACTCAATATGGAGTATATCAGTCCTCTGTGCCGAGAAATTCAAGAATTAGAGCCGGAGGAAATCCAGAACAACTCTGCTTTATTGTACGAACAAATGCACCCGGACGATCGCGCCAGTCACTTCGAGGCAATGGTCAAAAGTGCGACGGATCTCGAACTATTTTCCCACGAGTGGCGGATTGTGACACCATCGGGAAAACTCAAATGGCTGCAAGGTTATTCTCGACCCGAATTGCGCGAAAATGGAGATATTGTCTGGCACGGCATAATCATTGATACGAGCGATCGCAAACAAGCAGAACAAGAACTCCAACAAGCCAAAGAAGCCGCCGAAGCTGCCAACAAAACTAAAAGCATCTTTCTCGCCAACATGAGCCACGAATTGCGAACCCCCCTCAACGCCATTCTCGGCTTCGCTCAATTAATGGAACCCAGCGCTAATTTAAGTTTGGCGGAAAAAGAAAATATTCAAATTATTCGCCGCAGCGGAGAACACCTGCTCCAACTGATCAATCAAGTCTTAGACTTATCTAAAATTGAAGCTGGGCGCATGACACTCAACGCCAAAAACTTTGACTTGTACCGTTTGCTCGGCGACGTGCAAAATATGTTCCAAATTCCAGCACAAAATAAAGGATTGCAATTAATTATTGACTGTTCCTCGGATATTCCCCAATACCTGGAAGCTGATGATGTTAAGTTGCGACAAGTGCTGATTAATCTATTAGGTAATGCGGTAAAATTTACCGAAACAGGCTCAGTTTCAGTCACAGTAAGACCGAATAAAAAAGAAATAATTAAGCCGAAAGCAGGCGAATTTTTCAAGAGTATTGAAAATCCAAAAGCGTTTTTTATTTCTTGGAGAATTGCCGATACAGGAGTTGGCATTTCCGCCGAAGAATTAGACAGCATATTTGAATTATTTGTGCAAAGTTCATCGGGTAAAAAAGTTCAAAAAGGTACGGGCTTAGGATTAAATATCAGCCGCGAGTTCATAAAATTAATGGGCGGCGACATTACTGTCGAAAGCGAAGTAGGAGGCGGCACAGTCTTCAAGTTTGACATTCAAGTTGTTACCGCAGCCGCCCCTGTTGAAGCCATCAATAAATATCTTGAAGTCAATGATGTATCGGAGAGTTCAAGTATGGTAACAGAAAAAATATCTGATAGTGCAGCAAGATTTACGCTTGACTCGATGCCGAAAGTCTCCCCAGAATGGACAAACAATCTAACACAAGCAGTCCGTGAGGCTGACTTCGACTTGATTGCTACAATAATTGAGCAAATTCGCAGCGAGAATGCTGTTTTTGCCGAAGTTCTGATGAATCATCTATATAATTTTAATTATCAAGAAATACTCGATTTGATTGATGAAATTGAGCTGTAGGGTGCCCATTGCCCACTTTACCCTATAAACTTGCTGTCGGGTGCGCATTGCACACCTAATGACTAATATCAATTCCGGAGGAGTACAACCGGAATTGATATGACTAATCTTTATCTTTTTGGATTGGTTTTTGTTGAGAAAAAACTCGACAGTTATTGAGGTCAATAAATAACTGTTCTTCTTGAGGGTTGTCTGACATATTCACTAAATTATAGTGAACATTTTCTCCATAAATAGTTAGAGCAATCTGGCAAACTTCTAAAAAATTAATGAGCCACTGACATTCAGCAGCCGAGTTATCTTGATAGTATTGAATTAATCGAGCACAACAAAGTTCTAAGTAGGTTCTAGAATGCGGTGAAATCAAAATTATTTTGACAATTATAATTGCTAGTGTTAAAGGATTTAGTTTAGTGGCGAACAGTAGAAATAAGGGTGTCGGTTCCCCGGAATTTTCCACAGTCAAACATTTGATTAGATAATTGCCAGTTCTCAGATGCAGGGCGGTGGTCAAAGTTTCTTCGTGATTTTCGGGATGAAAACTCTCTAAACAATTAATTATTTGTTGTTGATAAATATCAGTTAAAGAAAGTTTTTCGTCGTACTCAAATAAATACTTAATCAGAGATTCCTTAAACTGCTTGTAGGTAATATTTTGGCTTTGACGGAGAAAAACATTTGCTAAGCTGCGATAGCTGAAGGAGCCTCGGTTGACCAAAATTATTTTGATTAAACGCAGGGCTTCATCTCCTAAAAGTGTGGGATTATGATAATTATTTAATTTGGATGCGGTAGACTGAGAGCGAGAGGTATACATTGCTAGGTCAAACTTGTACTTGTCTTTGAGCTGGTGCGACAATAGTCTGGCTGTTTGGCGTTCTTCGGGGGTGTTTTTAGCATCTAGATATTGAGCGGCTAGCAAATAAGGCTGATAGCGAGAAGTCCAGTGATTTGGTACCGGCTGGTAGTCGGCGTACTTTAATACACATAACTTGATCTCTTCATAGTCTTGGCTGCGGGCAAAGTTTCTCAGCCACACTCTCAGTATTTTGAGACTATTGTCCGGGTGGGGTTCGCTGAGGTTTCTATCGCTAATAATTTTAATTAAGTCGCGACCAAGTTGGTATTCTCTCTGAGTGATCCAGTTATTTAATAAGATGTAACAGCAGCGTTTAAATAAGTTGTTAAATTCTAGTTGACTGTCAAATTCAATTATTGTGTGTAAAGCTTGAATTAATTTCTGGTTAGCTGGAGGAATAAGTTCGATAAATATGTTTTTAAAGTGCTGCAAAACTACTTCTGAGCCGTAGTTGTTGATGTGAGATATAAAAAATTTGTAAATGATATCTTGAGCGGCTGAAAGAGTCAGCTCGGACTTTTTTAATTGACTTGTTGGTTGAGGCGCGAGTCCCTCGGGTAATATATTGTTTGTGAGAGCAGTCGGAACTTTTGACTTGGCTGTTTCGGATGGAGAAGAAAAGTGCTGATATCCCATAGCTTCCTCGCTCAGATGACCCATCCACTATTATACTTATCATCCTTGATTTGCAGCTAATTATTTATTGTTGGAATTGACTTTTGTCAAGCTACAGTTAACCCCCCCGATCGCCTTTTTGTAAAGGGAAATCGAGGGGATTAACTCTTATTTGTCAACTATCTGAGGATATCAAGCAGGGTTGGCTCGATCTCGTCTTTGCAGCAGGCGGGCAATTTCAGCTTTTTCTACAAGTCCGAGGAGGACGCCGTTTTCGCGAATGACGGGGAGTTCTTGTACTTTAAGCTGTTCCAGGAGGGTGACGACTTCGAGGAGGGATAATTCGGGTTTGACGGTTGTGGAAAATTCGATCGGCTTCACGAGTTCTTTGACTAAAACTTCGGGCCAGCGTCCGGTAGGAATAGTTTTGAGGTCGTCGAGGTCGAGAGCCCCTACCAATTGTCCCGCATCATCGGTAACTAGGAACCGACGCCAGGTTTGATCCTTACCGATAACGTAGTTGTTGGCAAATTCTCTGAGGGATAAGTGTTCTGGGACGATCGGGCTTTCGGGGGTCAAAGCATCTGCGGCTGTCAGCCCTGCTAGTTGATTTTGCACTGTGGCATATTGTGCAGATTTGCCGGCATTTTGCAGTAAGAACCAACCGATTATTAGATTCCAAATATTGCCGAATATGCCTGTAGCAATGGCAATCCAACCAATTATTTGACCGACGCGGCTAGCAAAAATTACACCTTTGTAAGGGTTGCCGGTAATTTTCCAGACTATCGCTTTGAGGATGTTGCCACCGTCGAGGGGCAAACCGGGAATTAAGTTAAATAAGGCTAAAACTAAGTTGATCGAAGCTAAGAGTCCGACGATGGCGGCTGCGGGGCCTGTGAGACGAGCACCGATGCCTATCGCTGTTAACAAACCGGATAAAAATAAGCTGACCAACGGGCCTGCAATGGCTACCCAAAATGCTTCGGCTGGGGTTTTGGATTCTCTTTCTAAATTAGCCAGTCCGCCAAACAGAAATAGCGAAATCGATTTCACGCCAATTCCCTGTTTAATGGCTACCCAACTGTGTCCTAATTCGTGGGCTAAGACGGAAGCAAATAACAGTAACGCTGTGAATAATCCCAGCATCCAGGGCGCTACGGGACCTAATGCGGGAAACAGGGCAGCTAGTGCGCCGCCGTACTGCCAGGTTACTAAACCCAGAACTAAAAACCAAGATGCGTTGACAAAGAAGGGAATCCCAAACAGGTTGCCGACGCGAAATGTACCGTTCATAATGGCTACCTCTGATTTTACGAATGAGAGGTTTTTCTCTCTGTCTCCTTATCGTAACGAAACGTAACGGCGATGTTAATGCTTCAATTAGGGTGTTATCCGTCTGTGGAGGTTCGGTTTGGGGAATAATCACTGCCGGCTGCGGTTGGGGCCGCCTGGGGTTAAAAACCCTGTCTGAAAGCGGAAGTCCTCGCTATGAGGACTCAGGAGTATATCTGTTTTAGTTTTCAGTCGGTTTTAACCGAATGCAAGCTTTGAGAGGGGGAATTAATTCCCGGCTGACTGTTGCAACTGTGGCAAGATATCAGTTTCAAGCAAGTTTAGCTATAATGACTTACCCTAAGTATAGTTTTGGTGCTAATAATTATGGCAGAATCTTTTTTGCTCGGCCGGCTGCTGCTGCAATTCAACAGCGAAGTCGCTAATATTATTACAGACTTATCCGCTGTTGCTTTAACTCCAGACGGTCATTTGTGGCTGGGTTCCGATGAAACGACTTCGATCGAGCGTTTGTCGCCTGTGGGACCTCATGTTTTTGGAGAACATCAAAGATTTGCGATCGCCGATTTTATCGACCTTTCCGGACAAGCTGGTGAAATCGATATTGAAGGAATTGATTTCAACAGCGATTATCTTTGGTTTGTGGCTTCTCACAGCACCAAACGCCAGAAAGCTAAAGGCAAAGACGCGAATAAAGACATTCAAAATTTAGCAACACTAGAGACGGAGGTCAACCGCTATTTGCTGGCACGCATTCCTGTAAAAAACGGGACTTTGTGCAAGTCAATTTCCCATCCTGAAAATCCCAAAAACCAACTGAAAGCGGGATACCTTCAGCGGAGAAAAACGGATAATTTGCTGACTGATGCGCTGAAAGATGACAGCCATCTCGGTCTCTTTTTATCTGTGCCGCTTCCGAGTAAAGAAAATGGCTTTGATATTGAAGGGTTGGCGGTGCGCGGCAATCGGATTTTTCTTGGTTTGCGGGGACCTGTACTGCGGGGTTGGGCGATAATTTTAGAAATAGAAGTTGAAGAGGCAGAACGGGGAACTTTAAGGCTTAAGAAAATTGGTAAAGCCGGCAAGTTTTACAAGAAACATTTTGTCGATTTGAACGGTTTGGGGGTGCGAGAATTGTGCTGGGACGGGGAAGATTTGATTGTTTTAGCCGGGCCGACGATGACTTTATCGGGGGCGATGAGGGTTTTGCGGTTAAAGGGGATTTTAGAGCGATCGGGCGACAGTATTACTGGACAAGATGGGGGAGATTTGGAGGTATTGTTTGATTTGCCTTTTAAGGTGGGTACGGACAATGCTGAGGGATTGAGCCTGTTTCCCTATTGGGGGGAGAAGAATTCGCTGTTAGTGGTTTATGATTCGCCGGATGCGGGGAGAATGGTTGAAAAAAATGGTATTCTTGCTGATGTTTTTAGGTTGGGTTTGTAGTGGCGCTGTCTTCGCTAAAAGGGTTTAAGATAACTGTCCATAAACTCTTGTAGGCTAGTATAGCAATCCTTGCAGGAGTCGTAAAGTTTTTACCCCACCCCAACCCTCCCCGAACTCGCGGGGAGGGAGTAAGAAATTCACAAATGATTTAGGATTGCTATAGCAGTAGTAGGGTGCGTCTGAAGGGGAGATATTTGGGAGAATTAATCAGCCATGAACATAGGCACCATGGGATTAGAAAGGTGCGTTTGATGGGATTTTTGGGAGAATTAATTAGACCTTAACTGACGCACCCTAGAATTCGGGTTAATTGTCGATCGCATCCCTTCGCCGCTGGCTGTAGCGTTTCAATTCATCAATTAAGTGAGTATCGTTAGATGCTGTTCTCGCGCCCGCTTCCGCCGCCCACCGCTTCAAATCTTCAATTTGCGATCGCGCGATCGCAGCTAAAGGTACAGTATCCTCGATCGACCTCAAAATATCCTCGGTCATCACATCCCGGCGCTGTCCGTTGACAAAAGTGCCAAAGGCTCGATACAATCCATCAATTACCACTTGCTCGATTTCTGCACCGCTAAAATTCTCAGCGCACTTCGCCAAAACTCCCAAATCAAACTCGCGCAATCTAGTCGGCCGCAAACGCTGCAAATGCACTTTAAAGATATCTTGCCGTTCCGATTCTGAGGGCAAATTCAAAAAGAAAATTTCATCAAATCTGCCCTTTCTCAGCAACTCTGCCGGCAAAATCCGCACGTTATTTGCAGTTGCGACGATAAACACCGGACTGGTTTTTTCCTGCATCCAAGTGATCAAACTGCCGAATACCCGGCGCGATGTTCCCGAATCGCCGTCGCCACCGCTGATAATGTTGCCGAAGGCTTTATCTATTTCATCGATCCACAAAACGCAAGGTGCGATCGCCTCTGCCAATTGTATCATTTGCCTGACGCGGCTTTCGCTTTCCCCGACAATGCCACCAAACAGCCTCCCAGTATCCAACCGCAACAGCGGCAAACGCCATTCGCAAGCAATAGTTTTCGCAGATAAAGATTTGCCCGTTCCTTGAATTCCTACTAACAAAACGCCTTTAGGATTGGGTATTCCGTAGCGTCGCGCTTCGTCAGTAAAAGCATCTTGCCGCATCTTTACCCACTGTTTCAAATTCTCCAATCCGCCCACACTTTTTAGGGATTCTCGGGAATTGAAAAACTCCAAAATTCCCGTCTGGCGAATTGCTTGCTGTTTTTCCTCCAAAACTCCGTCAATATCTGATTCGTTGATTTGCTGTTTGGCGGCCAAAGATGCGGCCAAAACCCGCCCGATTCTAGCGCGGCTCAAACCCTGACAAGCTTTAACCAACTGTTCCCTTGCTAAACCGCTAACTTGCAACTGTTGCGGCTTTTCCACAACGTGGGAAATTAAACTGTCGATTTCTTGGACGTTCGGCAAAGGAAAATCAATTACTGTCACTTCTTCTTTCAATTCTTCTGGCAATTCCAGGGCGACAGAAGTGAGGATGATAGTTTTTTTGCTGCGCTTCAATTCCCGCGTTAAATTCCGCAATTCCCGCACTACCGGCGCATTTTTTTCGGTGTAGGGATATTTCAAAACAGGGTGCAAATCCCGCAGGACAAATATGGTATATTCTTCAACAGCAGTTTTGCCGATGCGATCGAGCGCCGCCATTACCGAACCTTTCCCAGAACCGTTATCCTCCCAGCCGCGCACGAGATCCCACCGCAATACTCGGCGCGCGGGAGTTACTTGCAGCGCTACTTGGGCAATTACAGCCTCCATCGGTTCCTCCTCCGCCCCGACAATGTACAGCAGCGAATAGCGGGCGCGAATCATCAAATCTAGTCGCTTTACCAGTGGCTCGAAAGGGTTATTTTTACCGCCCTTGACGGCATCTAATTCTCGGGATTGAGGGTAATTTTCTGTCATTTTATTTGATATTTTAGATGTATATTCAACTTGATTAAATATTTTGTGGGCAGTCAGGACTTTAGCCCTTAAAAAGCATTTAACCGGAGCCAAGGGTTGTAGTAAGGACTTGACTCCTTAACAACTATTTAAGCGGACTAAAGTCTGTACTGCGAAGGTTAAAATTATAACAGAATAGTGAGCCGTTGGCTACTTAGCCACTTTTCGAGCTTGTTTCACCATTTCAATAAGAGTGTGGTGAGCATCTTCGGCATCTGTTAAAGTGCGATCGAAATTTACTCGAACCGGCAAAGTTTCGCCATTGACTTGAGCGGTTAAATCCATGCCGTTGGCATCAATAGCGAGCATTTGAGCTTCCGTTGCCTCTGGTTGACCCCCAAATGCTTGAGCGTACAGCACTACAGCACTAGCGTGGTCTTCATTCATGTGAGTGCAGATGCGATCGCTAATCGAGCGTGGAAAACTGTTCTGACATGGGAGATTCCTCAGATGCAATATCGATCGATTGTACTGCGATCGGTAAGACAAATTCGCAGTTGACAAATCACTTCGCAATTTGCTAAGATAATATAAAGACAATTTTAGACGGAGTCTTATCGATGTAGATGGGTAAATTTGTTTATGATTGAGGAACTGTATGCACGTTATTTCTGAATCTAGACTCAAAAAATTCTGGGAAAAGTATCCTGACGCTGAAACAAGCCTGCGATCTTGGTACAAAAATGCGAAAACAGCCCAGTGGTCTAACCTAGCTGAAGTGAGAGCCGTTTTCTCATCAGCAGATATAGTTGGAAACTTTACTGTTTTTAACATCAGAGGTAATAACTACAGATTAATTACCTTCATAGATTATGAATATCGGCCTAAAAGAATTTTTATTCGCTCTGTACTTACGCATGAAGAATATGACGAAGATAAATGGAAAAAAGACCCGTGGTATGAATGATAATTTGATCGTTTTAAAACTTACGCAATAATCCTAGGGATAGGGGCAATTCCCCGTGGTTGCCCCTACATTCACAGCATACATATATTGAGGATATGCGTAATTCCTGTCTTTTTTTAATATAGGATACTCACATGAACAACTCTAGCGCTTATATCGAACTACTCAAAACATTTCCTCCCAGACCCATAACTGGTGAAGAGGAATTAACTGCCACTCAAAAAATGATCGATTTTTTGTTGGACAAACGCGAACTGAGTCCAGACGAACGCGACTACCTCCATGTACTAGGAACTCTGGTTTATGAGTACGAGCAAACTTTAGAACCCATACCTGACATTTACGGAGTAGAACTATTAAAGGCTTTAATCGAAGAATTTGAACTCAGACAAAAAGACCTAGTTCCTATTTTCAAAACCGAGTCTATTGTCTCAGATATCCTCCGTGAAAAGCGCCAACTTACAACGGAACACATACAAAAACTTGCAGAGTTTTTCCGCGTGTCGCCGGCTGTTTTCTTTCCGCTGCATCCAGTTAAAAGAACTGCTTGAAATTCAAGCGAGCGTTTTGGGCGGCCTGGTTTTAATAAAACTTTGGGTAATGCTATGAAAAATTTCTGTTGCATAGCTTTTCAAAATTAATATTATTACCTCCACCCATCCCACGGACTAACCTCAATCACCCCAGAGGGTTTAAACACTACCTTAAATTGACTAAAATGCTTTGGTTGAGGAGCAACTTTACGAAAGGAAGAAAGAGAAACTTCTTGAAGAAAATCAGCCGCTGCTTGGTTCAGCGGCTGACAATCGGTAATTACCCCTTCTTCATTCACGGTAACGCGATAAACTAATGAAGTGTTGAAGCTGGGAGTCGAGCGCCAATTGTTATCAATTTTGTCGTAAAGTTTTCGGTTCAACTGTGCAATTTCACCGGGCGATATAATTTCAGAAGGCGTTGCTTCTACCTCTGGCGCTGGAGAGTTAACCTGAGTCGCAAGCGGGACAGGTACAGGCCAAAGCTTAATAGTTTCATCTGCGCTACCGCTGGCTAATACAGTATCTTGAGAATTAAAAGCGACTGACCAAACTGGCTTAGAATGCTCGGCCAAATTTGTCATCAGTTCACCTGTTTTCAAGTTCCACAGCTTAATAGTTTTGTCGTAGCTGCCACTAGCTAAAGTCTGTCCGTCTGGGCTAAAAGCAACTGAGAGCACCGGGCCGGAATGCCCTGTAAATGTGTGCATAACTTTGCCATTTGTAAACTGCCACAGCTTAACAGTTTTATCCGCACTGCCACTAGCTAAAGTTTTCCCGTCCGGACTGAAAGCAACTGATTTCACCGGCCCGGAATGCCCAGTCAGCGTGTAATTGCCGTCATCATCAAGCCACCAAATCTTGATAGTTCCATTCTCGCTGCCGATTGCCAAAATTTTACTGTCTGGGCTAAAAGCGACAGATTGAATCCAGTCTGTATCTGGAAGTGTGCCCAGTAGTTTGCCCTCGGGAAACTTCCACAATTTTACAGTTTTGTCGGTACTTCCAGAAGCGAGTAACCTTCCATCAGGACTGATACTTATTGCCTTGACATCATCCGCATGACCTTTCAAGGTATTGATGAGTATGCCAGTTTTGAGATTCCACAATTTAATCCGGTTATCCCAACTCCCGCTAGCCAGAACATTGCCATCAGGACTGATGGCGAGGGATTCAATTGCATCGCTATGTGCTTTTAAGGTGTAAACCAATTGGCGGGTTTGCAAGTTCCAGATTTTGATAAGGCCGCGAGAACTGCCGCTGGCTAAAGTTTTGCCGTCTGGACTGAGTGCGATCGCGTAAATCCACCCTGAATTATCTTTAAAACTGCTCAAATATTGAGTGAACAGCCCCGGTTTAAACTGAGATGGAGTTGTTTCCGATTCGGAAAGCGACCTAGACCAGCCGATGCCGGCCGCAGTTACAACTGCTGTTAATGTCAAGGCTGTTGAAACTTTCCATTTAACTGCTTTTGATATCATAAATATGGCTGACAACACTCTGTTTATGTAAAAAAAAATCCCCGATTTAAACCCCAGAAATTGATCGAGGAGGTTGTGGCGACATTCTTCCTTTAAAAAATGCTATCCAACACTCTGGTTTCGCACTGTTACTTGGCCTTTTTTTGGCTGATTTTTTTGTTGTCTAGATTGGCGCTGAATCCAGACTCGGCAGAGAAATAAAACTATTGTGGCGGTTATAGCTGCAATTCCCACAGGCGTTAAATATGTCCAGTGACCAGTCATTCTCTCCCAGATATGCCAGGTTACTAAAAACATAGCAAGGTAAGTGAGACTCTGCAATTTTTTCCAATTTTTCTTGAGTCTTTTCACACTCCAATCGTTAGAAGTGATAGCCAAAAGAGTGAAAATAATGAAGGTTGATACTCCCTGGAAGTAAACAAAATAAGTTTTGATATCGAAGACATCAAAGTTTCTTTGTTTGAAAAAGATGAATCCGTGAAGTACAGCTAAAAAGAAAGAAAGCAGACCAATAATGCGCCGATATTTCAGCAGCCATTGGGGAATGCCAGTTTTTTTTGTGATTGGGAAAACAATTCTCAGATTTGTGGGAAGCAGTGTGAGAATATAGGCTGCTAAGGCTGCGAATCCCAGGATACTCGCCTGAGAAAATGTATCTAAATCCATCGTTATAAGTTGCATAACTTACTGTTATTGCTAAATAGGTAAACTTTAATTTTCCGTAGGCTAGCATTGGAAAATCGCCATGTCAATTAAGTTTTAAGTGGATAAAAAGTCTTCGCAAAAATAGCAGGTTAACAGTTGAGTTTTTAACTAAATCCAATGTCAGCTAATGCTGACATTGGATTTAGGAGATTACTTGAACATTGGGATCGGTAGGGTGCGAAACTACAAACTGGTAAGACCCCCTTTCCATAAGAAAGGACCGAAGTCTTCAGTACAAATTGCACAGCCTAAGTAAAAGATTGATCGTCAAACGGCAATTCATCAAACCGCGAATTAATATCAGCCTCAGCATTCGCAACATGGGAATTAGGGCGAGATGGCGGCGGCTTAACAGAATTCACTTTGGCTATCGGTAACTTGGCGGTAGGTTGCGATGTCTGTAGGTTAACTCCAGGTAATTCTGCTCCATTTTCTCCATTTTTGCCCGTTTGATTCCACATCATCATTCCCAGCAAACCATCAACCAAACCGCCACCGCTACCGTTGCCTGTTACCGCAACATCCGGCACAACTCGCACGTTGCGATCGCCTATAATTTGCATTAACTGCAAAGCCGTATAACCGGAACCTCCCAAAGCCACAACACCCGCTCGATAAGCTTCAGCTTGAGCATTTCCTTTCACCCGAATTGACTCAGCTTCGCCTTGAGCTTGTTTCACCTGAGAATTTGCTTTCAACTCAGAAATTTTCACGCCTTGTTCGGATTTCACCATCTCTTGTTGAATCTCAGCCAGCGCTGTTTCCCGCACCAATTGTTGCCGCTGAGTTTGTGCTAATTGCTGCACCTCATAAGTTTTGCACTGTTCCTCAGCAATTTTGCGATCGGTTTGAGTTTGCATCAACTCTGCGGGCGGCAATATATCCCCGATTAAAGTATCAATTGCCTGGACGTCGTAGGTGCGCAAAGCTGCTTTGATATACTCGGCGGCTTCCGCTTGTCTGCCGCTTCTTGCCGAGAGAAAATCTAATACAGAATAAGCTTGAGCAGAATTGCGGAAATAATTCCCGATTGTCGGCTGCAAAACGTGGTCTACTAAATTCTGCATCGAACCGACGCGAGAGATAACTTTTGGAGCATCCAAGGCTCCAACGTGAATAATCTGAGCTACTTCTAAATCAAAGGCGAAACCATCTTGAGAACGCACGGTTAAAGACGAAAGTTTAGAATCATAACTGTGCCTTTCTGTTTTACCCGACCAATTCAAAACAATATTTGTGGTCGGCACTAACTCTACTTTCAAAATGCGAGTATTCAGCGGATGTTTCCCCGGATAAAGAGGAGTCACCCACACCCCTTTATTGCCCACATTTACTAAATTTCCGTGAGTGAAAGCAGCACCGCTGACATCTTCCGAGGTTTTGCCGACATAAGAAATCACCGCGCCGACATAGCCGATCGGGATTTCGGTCATCGCCACTTGGTCAACCCCGACAAACCAAGGGTTTAAGTTCCACGAACCGGAAAGCAAAACCTGTTCCTGCAAACCGCGCCGCCCGCCGGCGGCGATAAATTTTTGCGCGTTTTGGAAGTTGTCGTGATTGGGAATAATCGGGCCGGCAATTTCGCCATCTTGAATCGGAACGCCATCAAAAGTTGTGACAATTCCCACTTTGTCTGGGGCAATTCTGTACAGCTTTAATTGTTCTGCTGTCATCCCGTGTTTGGCAGCATTTGCCGCTGTAATTACAGTAAATAATGCTGTATTAATTCGATAGCTACCGCCAGTCAGGATGCCGAGTTGTCTACCTTTTTCGCCGCCGCCTTTGAGGAATTTGCGAGCATCTTGAAAATTGTCGCATTCTATGATTTTGCCGAGGATGCGCTGCGGCGGAATGGAGTGACCGCCTGCTGCGATAATCAGAGCAATTTCACCTTGGGGAACTACAGTCAGAGACTCTTTGCGAACGTTGTACTGCAAAGGCCAATAACCCCAGTGCCAACCGGGGGGCAAAGTATCAGCTTGATATCCAGCTTCTCCGTTTAAGGCAATTAAATCTCCGGCGGGTAAAGACTTGCCGCCAAAGCTAAACTTTTTACTGACAATGCCGACTTCGCGATCGCCAATTACTACCAATCCGCCAAAAAATAGCGGCAGCACTAGAATAATTATCATACTGCCGATCGCGATCGGGATAAATCCGCCCGGATCGAGCTGCATAGTCTGCACGGGAACAGTGGTGCGCAACTGCCCTAGCTGCAAGCTAGAATCAGGTTTAGCGGCTAGCTGAGTCGAGGTTTGATTAGCGGGGGGGATATTGCTAGCGGCTAATACCGGCGAGGGTTTCAAACTGGTTGTTGCACTGAGGGCTAAAGACGCCGAAACAGCGGCTGCTAACTGTTTTAAAACCCGGACTTTGACTTGAGACTCGGACAAAAATGAATAAAGCATTTTTTTGATAGAGGGTAATTTGTCCTATTAGCTCTACCTTAGCTCTGCTTCCAAATTTTTACGTAAAATTTAAGATATTATTTTTTATTGCTTGAGTCCATAATAGTCATCTCATAATAATCATAATTAATGTTTGTAACAAATCCAGCACTCCTCGCTAAGGCTGAAGTATAGTACAAGCTGCCAATATTTATAGTAAAAAATATGGTAGAGCGATTGTTAAAAGAACGTTATGCCATTCAGCAATGCCTGGGGAAAAATGCGGGCCGACAAACTTTGCTGGCGCGCGACTTACAAACTCAGGAGTTAGTCGTCATCAAAATCCTTTCTTTTAGTGCAGATTTCCAATGGGACGATTTAAAACTATTTGAACGAGAAGCCGAAACTTTACAGTCACTTTCCCATCCGGCAATTCCTCGTTACTTAGATTATTTTGAATTCCCAACACCAAAGACTAAAGGGCTGGCACTGGTACAAAGCTATATTGAAGCGAAATCTTTGGCAGAATGGGTTGAATCGGGACGGAAATTTAACGAAACAGAAATAAAGCAAATCGCTAATAGGTTGCTGGAAATTTTGGTATATTTGCAACACCAAAACCCGCCAGTAATTCATCGAGATATTAAACCGAGTAATATTCTGTTAGCAGATCGATCGCCCCTCAAACAAAAACACTCCGCCCTTAATAAAGGTGGTTGGTTGGGTGAAGTTTACTTAGTAGATTTTGGTTCAGTTCAAACCTTAGCAGCGAAAGAAGGTAGCACGGTTACTGTAGTCGGAACTTACGGATATATGCCGCCCGAACAATTTGGCGGGCGTGCGGTTCCGGCTTCCGATCTTTACGGCTTGGGTGCAACGTTAATTTACTTAGTAACGGGAGTCCATCCAGCCGAATTGCCGCAGGAAGATTTGCGTATTAATTTTGAGCCAAAAATCGCTCTTAGTTCGGATTTTGTTGACTGGCTGCAGTGGATGACTGAACCAGATTTAAAGAGCCGTTTAACCTCGGCCGTTCGGGCGTTACAAGCACTGGAAAAACCGATAGAGGGGATACCCTTGGTTGTTCCAAAACCTGCTAGGAGTAGGGTTAAAATTACGAAAAGCCGGAAGAGTTTGGAAATTATAATTTCTCCCTCTCGTTCTGTCTGGTCAGTTTTTTACGATATATTCGTGGGTTCATTTATCTTGTATTTTCCGCTTTCCATAGGTGTATTGTTTATTCGAGCGGCGTTTATTACCGACTATTGGTTTGTTCGATTATTCGCTGTAACTGTCGGTTTTTTTTGCGGACTTGTATTTTTATTATTAGTCAAATTAATAATCCAAGATCCCAGAGATACTAGAGTGCGAATCGATCGCCAACAAATTTATTTAACTTCCAATTGGTTGGGATTTGTGCGTTACAATCGTCTGCCCCCAAGTCCAAGGTGGGCTATCTGTAAATTACGATTAATAATGAATGACACAGAGTCGGGCTATCATCGCAACGACATTCAGATTTGGGCGGGAACACAGGAATATAAAGTTATTACCAACCATCTCACCGATGGCGAGATTGATTGGATAGCAGGGGAACTCAGCGAATGGTTAGATTTGCCTATTAGTGAATAAAGTATAGATGGCAGATAAAATTAACAACCACTATTCTCAAGAGGATTGGAAAAAATGGCAAGTAAAATTTTAAAAGAACGTTATGTCATCCAGAAACAGCTAAGTAAAAATGCGGGAAGGCGCACGTTGCTGGCGCGCGACTTGCACACCCAAGAGTTAGTGGCAATTAAGTTACTGATTTTTGGGGAAGATTTTCACTGGGATAACTTGAAGCTGTTTGAACGAGAAGCGCAAACTTTACAACTGCTTTCTCATCCGGCAATTCCCCGTTACTTGGATTACTTTGATGTGGATACACCAACTGGTAAAGGATTTGCCTTGGTACAAAGCTATATCCCAGCCAAATCGTTAGAGGAATGGTTAAAAAGCGGGCGAACTTTTAGCGAAGCAGAAATCAAGCAACTGGCTAAAGCATTACTAGAAATTTTGCGTTACCTTCACGGGCAACAGGCGCAAGTTATTCACCGAGATATCAAGCCGAGTAATATTTTACTGGCAAATAGATCTGGCAATAGTGTCGGTGATGTTTATTTAGTTGATTTTGGTTCCGTACAGACACTAGCGGCCAGAAAAGGTAGCACGATTACTGTTGTTGGCACTTACGGATATATGCCACCCGAACAATTTGGCGGCAGGAATGTTCCCGCTTCCGATATTTACAGCTTGGGTGCAACATTAATTTATTTAGCAACAGGTAGGCATCCAGCCGAGTTATCCCAAGATAATTTGCAAATTCACTTTGAGTCAATAGTTAATCTCAATCCAGATTTAATCGATTGGCTGAAGTGGATGACACAACCGAGTTTGAATCGCCGTCTCGCATCTGCTGGGGAGGCGCTGAAAGCATTAAAAAATCCCCGCCAGCAAACAGATATCTCGGCGATTAGACAAAAACCGTTTGGGAGTAGGATTGAACTGAAGGAAGATGGGGAGAATCTAGAGATTCTGATTCCACCAAAAAGGTTGACTTTTTGGAGCGCCTTCTGGATATTTATAGGAACGTTGTTTTGCTTGGGGTTAGCTTTATGGGCTTTTATATGTATAATAGACGTAATTTTAGGCAACCTTGAAGTCAGTTTTATAGTGGTATTTTCAATTTTTTTTGTAGGCAGCGGTTTTTCTCTATTATGGGAAGCGATCACACTTTTTTCCAGAGATACTAAAATAAATATCGATTGCAATCAGATTTCCGTGACTCACCTGTGGCCAGGGTATAAATGTCAGGTTACTCCAATTATGAATAAAAATCTTAATAATAACATTATGTATATCCGGCATTCGCTGGCAATTTCAGGGCAAGAAAAATTTTATAAAACCCTAGGAATTTATCAGCTAACCCCTCCAGAAATAGAATGGCTGGCCAATGAAATAAGTGCGTTTTCGGCCGGAAAAATTACTGTTGTATCCGCCGATAATAAGTACGTAAAAATCCCTACAGCAAAATAGGGCGCTCGTCCTACCTTTGTGATTCTTGCGAGTAAAAGGTATATTTACACTTTATTGTAGCCCACACAGGTAGATGCGAGCTATTCTAGAAACATACTTGATTCTCGATCGCATTATGGTTGCCTTACCCGATCGCCCATCGATGAGTGCAGAAGAATACCTGGCTTGGGAACCCACCCAAGAGGAACGCTACGAGTATTGGGATGGGGAAGTCGTCGCGATCAGCGGTCAAACCCGCAATCACAATCGAATTACCATAAACTTTTTCAAGCTATTAGATGATAGCCTTAATCTCCCCTACGAAATTTATATTATAGATGTAAAACTTAAAGTGCAACCCGGAAAAAACTATTTTTATCCTGATGTTGTAGTAACTTGTGACGATCGCGATAACGATCCGCAATTAGTGCAATTTCCTTCCTTAATAATCGAAGTTTTATCGCCTTCCACAGAAGCAGCAGATCGCGGCATTAAATTTGCTAAGTACCGCCAATTTTCAACACTGCAAGAGTATGTCTTGATGCAAGCTGAACAGCCAGGAGTAGAGATATTTCGGCGCAATCAACAGGGGCAATGGGTTCTCTCAGAGTATGGTTTGGGCGATTCCTTGCAACTTGAATCGGTGAATCTAGAAATTGCGATCGCCGATTTATATCGCCAAGTACAATTTTCTTAAAAATTCCGCTGTTAAGGGATTTGATATTAATTATCCTAGGATTTTTTTTGATTGTTTGAACGAACCGGGAAGACGCGAAGGCGCTAGAGCGCGAATAAAGAACAGTATCTTCTTCTTTCTCTTTCTTCGCGTCCTTAGCGCCTTCGCCGTTCATTTAATCTTACTCCAGATTCGTAAAAACCCGGTTTTTGGGCCCCGATGGGTAAGCCCTATTTAAACAAACTGACCCGTTGGAGTCGATCGCACGCGGCGAATCCCAATCACCGACGGCATCGGCGATCGGCGCGAATCATTCGAGATATTGCTCGGCCACAAACTGCCGCGAGAAACATTGCGAGTTTGATTAAAAACAGCACCGTTCAAATCCAACATTTCAATTTGCCGGCTGAGTACAGTACCATCATCGATCGGACAATCTTCCCCAGGATGCTGCACCGAAAGCAACAGCGTATCTCCCACAAAAGTCGGCCCCGTCATTTCGCACCGGTTCGGGCCGTAAGCAAACGGAATTACTGTTCCTGCATTCGGGCCGCCCGTCGGAATGTAAAACAGCCAATTGTTGCCGAAAACACCCGTAAAATCTGACACATTTCCAGTCTTTTTATGGTCGATCGTCGTTGGCTTTGCAGTCGCACCGACATCAAAACCGTTGTGCGTGCTAGTAGACATATCAGTGACGCCCCAAATATTGCCTTGAGTGTCAAAAGCCAAATTGTCTACACTAGCAAATCCCGCCCCAGCTACCGCACCGGCTTCTCCACCTTGAGCCAAACGCTGCCAGCGGAAAGTCAAACCTGCACCGTCGGGACTGTCTTCAATTATTTTGTAAAGTCCTCCCGACTGCTGAGTGCTGTTGACTGCGCTACCGTATTTAGCAACAGTAAAAATGCGAGAATCTGGATAGCCTTCGCTTCCGGGTGCGGCGTCAGTATAAGCAATGAAAACTTCCTTAGTAGTAGGATTAACTTCCAAATCTTCCGGCCGCGCCGTCGGAGTGCCACCAATCAAATTAGCAGCTAAAAAAGCATCAACTAAAACCGCACCTTGGCTGCTGTAGAAATTAGCCAGAGTTTTATTTTTGTAGGCGGGAAGTGCTGTTGCTTCATTGGTTGTATCTACTACAAAAGAACCGCCGTCTTCGGTTTGACCTGCAATTCCTGCGCGTTTGGGCAAGCGAGTATTTGCATCTCTTTGAGCTTTGCCAAAACTTGCCAATTCGGCCTCGCCAACTTTAGAAGGACGCACTGGATTTGTCTGGCTATTTATAGTTAGTGGCAGCCATCTTCCCGCACCGTTGCGGTTGTATTGGGCGACGTACAAAACGCCGTCTTCAAATAATCGGCTGTTGTTTTTATCTGCAGGATTTGTGACAGTGCCGTTGCTGACAAATTTCCAGGTGTGTCCGCCGCGCCGATCGTCCCCCATGTACACTACTAACTTGCGTCCAGTTTCGGCGCGAATCGCGACGTTTTCGTGGCGGAAACGGCCTAAAGAAGTGTGCTTCCGGGGGCGGAAACTCGGATTTTGAGGATCGACTTCTACCATCCAGCCGTATTTTTCGCCGACTAAGCCGAATTCCTCACCGGTAGTGCCCTTGGCGTAGCCGGTTTGACCGCCGTTGGGTTTGACATTTTCCTGAACTCCGACGAAGAATAGTTCGCTACCTTGGAAATTTTCTTCAGCGGAGAGGATTGTGCCCCAAGGGGTTGTGCCGCCGGAACAGTTGTAGGCTGTACCGATGATGCGGTTGCCGAGTCCGTCGCTGTTGACTTGCGCGAAGACTTGGGTAGCTGCGGGACCCGTGCCCGTGAGATAGTTATTGTCGCCTTGTCGGGTTCCCCAGGAGGTGACTTCTTTGTATTTGTCGGTACGCTGGCTGTTGGTGCCGAGGCCTGAAAGCCCGTGGATGCGGCGGTTGAGGGGGTCGCCGGCGATCGCCCCAAAGCGTCCGTTGGCTTGTTTGGTGATGCGGACGATCGAACCGCCGAGATTGTACAGGAATTCGCCGAGGGTAGCCTGATTTTTGACCGATAAGTCTATACCGAGGACAGCGCGATCGCTCGCTGGAAATGATGCCACATCAGACGGCGCTTCCGGCGCCACTTTCGACATCGGGAAGGATACGTACTCGTGGTTAACCCAGAGATAACCGTCGTCATTGCTGCCGCGAATGCCTACAAAGCCCGTGTAGTCGTTGTTGTAGCCGAAATAGTCTGCCGGATCGGGGAAAACTCGATCGCCCCAGCGGAGAATCACGTAACGTTCGTATTCCGGCGGCACAACCACATCGTCAACAACGCTGTAACTCGTCAATCTGGTATCCTGTGAGGCCGCCATCACGGTTCCCTCTCCCCCCGGCGCCGTCGGCATGAAGCTGGGAAATTCTCGATAAATTGGCAGCGGGTGGGGAAGTCTTAGAGGAGTGAAAGATGTCGGAACTACAGCTTCGGCCGCGCTGGAATTGATGCCGAACAATGTTTGAGTTAGCTTAGGAGCAAGCACGGTGGTAGCTGCACTGCTACCGAAGAAAATTAGCAGTTGTCGGCGAGTTATTTTAGACATAAATTCCTTTTAAACCCAACATCCCTAGTCAGACGAGTCTCCTATAGAAATCTACTACTGTTAAATTAAGGATAGTTAAAATTCTGATTAATTAAAGTAGGGAAATATTTTGTTTAAAAACACGTTAAATTGCCAGCTAATTAGTCGTCAGTATATTCGTAGTGTGCGCGCTCCACATCTGACTATTTAAAGTAGGGGAAGATTTTAATTAAAAAACCTTAAAATTGGCAGCTATCGAGGTTGACAGACCGACAGCGGATAGCGAACAACTTTGTGGACTTGCTACGCTAACATTGCTGTCAACCCTTCTCCCTCGCTCTTCGGGCTGTCAACTGTCAACTGTCAACTGTCAACTGTCAACTGTCAACTGTCAACTGTCAACTGTCAACTGTCAACTGTCAACATGATATCAATCATCTCGAAAACCCGCATCGTTTTGTCGGGCTGTCGAGCGACTGGGCGCAGGTACATTCATCACTTGCGAAGACCCAGAATTTGCTGCCGAAATATTGCCGTCTCTGAATCCCAGCAGCAATTGAGCATCGGCAAAATATCTAGTCCACTGTTCGATTCTCCCATCTTTTTGCCAGCCGTGGCGGGATACTCTCGATCGCAAAACTGGAACTCTTTGTCGGCTGCGATCGGCTGTAATGATGATTGTAACTTCTGTTAATGCCGGATTTTCTTGAAACTCGCGGGCGATCGACTCTTTCGCTAAATCTTCCGCCTGCTGCACTAAACTCGCAAAAGATTGACTGCCATCCGAATTTAGGGTAAGATAGCTTTCCTTAGTTTCTGCTAAAGATACTGATATATTTGCGGTAAAAATGACCGTTGCCAAAATCCCGGCTGAAAATAAGCGTCGGTGCAAACTCATTATTTTTTAAACTAATGCTGACACTTGTCAATCATAATCAATAAAAATTAACACCTTATTAAGTTATGATTAAAATAATATTTTGTATAATCAGATTTTGCCGACAATAGGGCTTGTAGGCTAGATAACTAAATCATTCTTTATTCTTGCTTTTTCCGTCTCCCCTCTTCCTTCTTCCTTCTTCCTTCTTGCTTCTGCCTTCAATGAAATTAACAAAATGCGCGATCGCCCTCGGTAGCAACTTAGGCGACTCCCTCGCCACACTCTCCTTCGCGATCGAAACCCTCAACAACACCCCAGAAATCGCAGTAAAATCCCATTCAAGCTGGTATCAAACCGCCGCCGTCGGTCCGCCGCAACCGGATTACATCAACGCCTGCGCCATCCTAGAAGTTGCGCTACAACCAGAACAATTGCTAGCAAAATTATTAGAAATCGAGATAAAATTTAATCGAATTCGCAGAGAAAAATGGGGGCCGAGAACCCTAGACCTAGATTTGCTGCTGTACGACAATTTAATCCTAGAAACTCCGACACTGACTCTACCTCATCCCCGGATGACTGAAAGAGCTTTTGTATTAGTACCTTTAGCAGAAATAGCCCCGGATTGGGTGCATCCGGTGACCAAAAGTGCGATCGGCCAACTCCTGCAAACAGCAGACTGTTCCGGAGTGCAAAAATTGCAACTGTAAAAATTGAGCAAAATTCACCGAGGCTACCAGTAAAAAAATGCAACCCTAGGTAAACTCCAAACTGTGATAGTTATCACTCATTCCCAATCTAAAATCTAAAATCTAAAATCTAAAATCCTATGAGATCGGCCAACTCCTGCAAACAGCAGACTGTTCCGGAGTGCAAAAATTGCAACTGTAAAAATTGAGCAAAATTCACAAAGGGTACCAGTTAAAAAAAAAATGCAACCCTAGGTAAGCTCCAAACTGTGATATTTATGAGTCATTCCCAATCTAAAATCTAAAATCTAAAATCTAAAATCCTATAAGATCGCCTATGATGTCTTAAATCGGTGCAATCAAACATTATTCGCATCTCGCTTATGTCGATCGGTCAAGAACTACCCCAAATCCTCAAACAGCGCCTATTTTACCAAGGGCGCAAATTTAACTTTGACGTAGCCACCCTCCGTCTTCCCAACGGTTCCGAAGGCGAGTGGGAATGTATTCGCCACCCGGGCGGAGCACTTGCAGTTCCCGTCACACCCGAAGGTAAACTCGTCTTGGTGCGACAATACCGCTTTGCCACAACAGGGCGAATTTTAGAATTTCCTGCAGGTACAGTCGAAATCAATGAAAGCCCTGCCGAAACTATCAAACGCGAAATCGAAGAAGAAACCGGATATCGCGCCGGAAAATGGCAGAAATTAGGGCAATTTTTTCTCGCCCCCGGTTATTCCGACGAAATCATTTATGCTTTTTTAGCCCAAGATTTGGAAAAACTAGAAAAGCCGCCAGCACAGGACGATGATGAAGACATTGAAACAGTTTTATTCACCCCAGAAGAATTAGAAAAAGCTATTTTAGCTGGGGAACCAATTGACGCAAAATCAATTTCTAGCTTTTTCTTAGCCCGTCCATTTTTGACTTAAATAGGACTGACGAAAAAAACCCGGTTTCTTCTAAAAATCGTGCATCAAACCGATAAATATTAACTCAGAAACCGGGTTCTTGACCCCGCGTGTGTCCAGGACTGTAAAATCTAAAATCTAAAATCTAAAATCTAAAATCGAATGTCCGATCTAATTTTATTTTGGCACCGCCGCGACTTGCGTATTTCTGACAATATCGGACTGGCAGCAGCGCGCCAGGAAAGCCCGAAAGTAGTCGGGATTTTTTGTCTAGATCGCAATATCCTAAATCCGGATGAGGTAGCGCCAGCGAGAGTCACATACATGATCGGCTGCTTGCAAAAACTCTCCTCGGCATACAGGGAATCAGGCAGCCAATTGCTGATAATTCAAGATGACCCGACTCTAGGAATACCGAAATTAGCAACAGCGATCAATGCCAAAGCAGTATTTTGGAACTGGGATGTAGAACCCTACGCAACAAAGCGCGATCGGTCCGTATCAAACGCCCTCCAACAAGCAGGAATTCAAGTCCAAAATTTCTGGGATCAAGTCCTGCACGCCCCAGATGAACTTCGCAGCGGTACAGGGCAACCCTACACCGTTTATACACCTTTTTGGAAAAAATGGAACAGCCTACCCAAAGCCAGACCAGTAGAGACACTGCCGATAACTTATCTGGAATTAATGACCGGATTAACCGCAGAAGAACAAGAAAGCGCCAACCAAGCAGGTGCCATTGAAACACTGCCAACTGCCTTGAGTTTGGGATTTATTTGGGAAAATCCATTAGTAATAGAACCCGGAGAAGATGCAGCGCTAAAAAAATTAGAAGAATTTTGCGATCGCGCAATTTACCAATATCAAGGACAGCGCAATTTCCCCGCAATTAACGGCACATCCCAACTCAGCGCCGCCCTCAAATTTGGTGCAATTGGCATCCGCACGGTTTGGCAAGCTACCCAGAGAGTAATGGATACTTGCCGCAACGAAGAAGCGTTCAAAAGCATCCAGACTTGGCAACAGGAAATAGCGTGGCGGGAATTTTACCAACACGCCATGTATAACTTCCCAGAACTAGCAGACGGCCCCTACCGTCAAGCATTCAAAAACTTTCCTTGGGAAAACGATGAAAAACTCTTTCAAGCTTGGTGCAGGGGCAAAACTGGTTATCCCATTATCGACGCGGCAATGCGGCAGTTAAATCAGACAGGTTGGATGCACAATCGCTGCCGCATGATAGTCGCTAGCTTCCTCACCAAAGATTTAATTATTAACTGGCAGTGGGGCGAACGATACTTCATGCAAAAATTGATAGACGGCGATCTATCTGCTAATAACGGAGGCTGGCAGTGGAGCGCATCCAGCGGCATGGACCCGAAACCTTTGCGAATATTCAATCCCGCCAGTCAAGCTCAAAAATTTGACCCGGAAGGGGAATATATTCGGCAATGGGTTCCAGAATTGCGCCGAGTTGATACTAAACTTTTGCTAACAGGAAATCTTTCGTCTTTAGAACGCCGACTTCTTGCTTATCCCTCTCCAATCGTAGACCACAACGAGCAGCAGCGCAAGTTTAAGGAACTTTACAAGCAGCAAAAAATTTAAACATCACACCCCCTAACCCCGACAAGTTCTGCGAAGTCGGGGTTCTAGCTGACTTGATTACACCTACCGAATTAATATAGCAATCCTAAATCATTTGTGAATTTCTTACTCCCGGACTAAGGCATCGGGGAGGGCTGGGGTGGGGTAAAAAATTTACGACTCATGCAAGAATTGCTATATGTGATATCATGTTCTGTTAATTGCCATTAAAAATTTTGTTTGTAGTAAGGAGTTGAGTCCTTATTGACTCTATTCGAGGACTAAAGTCCTCAGTACGAACTATTGATGGTTATATGAACGGAGAATTTTTTATGATTAAAACCACAATCAAATCGATAACATTTGAAGAGTTTTTAGAATGGTATCCAGATGGAAAAGGACGTTTGGAGCTCCGCAATGGAGTAATAGTTGAAATGAATCCAAATGGCGAGCATGAGGAAGTTACAGGTTTTCTCATCCGAAAAATTAACGTAGAAATTGACCGTTTAAATCTTCCTTATGTAACACCGTCAACTTATTTTCTCAGACCTCCCGAAACGACCACGGGCTACCAGCCCGATCTCATAGTCTTAGACAAACCAGCCTTAATTTCAGAGCCACTCTGGAAAAAATCATCAGTTATTTCTCAAGGTAGCTCTGTTAAGCTTGTTGTCGAAGTAGTTAGCACTAACTGGCAAGATGATTACCTGGTAAAAGTGGCTGAGTATGAAAGATTGGGTATCCCGGAATACTGGATTGTTGACTGTGCTGCCTTGGGTGGCAGGCGCTTCATCGGCAATCCCAAACAACCTACTGTTTCGATTTACCAGTTGGTGGATGGGGAGTACCAGGTTAGCCAGTTCCGAGAGGGCGATAGGATTATTTCGTCTGCCTTCGGGGAACTTAATCTGACTGTTGAGCAGGTTTTTAGCTCTATAACTTAAATAAATCGGAGGTTGAAATGGTAACTCTGCAATTAAGACAAATCAGTGTACCCCCAGGACATAGAGTGCTGTTCCATGATGTCAACTGGCAGGAATTTGAAGCAATTTTAGAAGAGTTGGGAGAACACCGTGGCTCTAGAATAGCTTACAGTCAAGGAACTTTGGAGATTAGGATGCCACTACCAGAACATGAATTCAATAAGGAAATCATTGGCGATATGGTGAAAATATTACTCGAAGAACTTGAAATTGATCGAGAATGTTTTGGTTCGACGACTTTTAAGCGAAAAAATATGTTACAAGGAATTGAACCTGACAACTGCTTTTACATTCAGAATTACGCTCTAATGATTGGCAAAAAGCGGATCGACTTAACCGTCGATCCGCCGCCTGACTTAGCAATTGAAGTCGATCTAACTTCTAAAACTCAACTCGATGCTTGCGAAGCTTTGGGAGTACCTGAAATATGGCGCTATGAAAATAAGAAGCTTCAGATTAATGTGCTTGAAGATGGGAAATATGTTGAAGCTGAAATTAGTCCGAGCTTTCCCAATCTGCCAATTATTGCAGCTATTTCTCAATATTGCGAAGAAAGTCAAACAGCGGGTACGAGTCAAACTCTCAGATTGTTTCGCCAGTGGGTGAAAAACCAAATACAAAATTGATAGGAAATCCCTAGTTAACGCACTTGCTGTTGAAAAGCAGGCTGCTTGACGATCGCAAAAAAGCCAATTTTCTGACAGCAAGCCTCCTAATTACGTTGTATTGTTAATTTCGCTTTTGGGAAATAGAGAGAGAGTAAGGGTGTTGACCTTGAGATCGATCGCCCACAAAAATAAGATAAGTCCCCTTGTCCCCATAACCGGAAAATTCTAGATTCCCCGCAGCAGCAGAAGCCGGCAGCACGCAGAAACGCCCCCTGGGCCCTTGAATCATTAAACTCGGAGCTCCAGCGGTTTGTACTGCAATCCGCCAGTAAGGCAAATCCTGCGTTACTTCGATGACGTGGTTGGGTGCTTGGGACACAAAACCGCAGTCGCCGCTATTGTTCGCGCCGCCGGAAACTCCAGATACTCCCAGCGGTTCGGGAAATCCCGGAGCAATTTGTAGCGGTTGGCTCCCAATAGCGCCGGCATCCGCTAAAATCATTGCCAAGGCTAGGGTCACGATCGAGCTAAACCACAGTTGGCCGCGATCGCCCGGATAATGGATCTTCATGTTTCCTCACACAATGGCATTTGCTTGTAGTTCATTGACGGTAGGCGATAATTGCGGTTCCGAACACATTAATCTAAACTAACTCCCGAATTTTTTTATGAATCCTCAAAATAACTTCAAATGGCAGCAAGCGTTCGGAGAACTAAAAGCTAAACTAGAACGATCGCCGCTCATCACACAAAATCCAGACACCTATCAAGCCGTCGGAACTTTCTACAATCAATTACTCGACAAGTTTCAAAAACTCCCCAAACCGGGACAGGTGGCAGCCTTTGCCTTGGCATCGATAATTGTCCTGACAGTCTTCAATAGTGTCGTACAGCTAATTTCGGCCCTGATGACTCTAGCCGTTCTCGGAGTGCTAATCTACATAGCATATAAATTGGCAATTTCCCCCCAGTCCTCAAATACTAACGACAAATAATAGGAATTTCTGAATATGGCTAGCCCCACCGCGCCCAGCGGCCTCAATCAACCCGATCCGTCTTGGCAAACACAATCCAAGCAAATGCCACTGCTGGTTCGCAGGTGCGGCGCTTGGGCCGTGGAAATTTCGTTAATTGCCGCCAGCGCCCTCGTTCCCTTCAGTATCGGGGTATTGGTCAACAATGAATCTCAAACCGTGCCACTCAATCCCTCCATAGCAGCAGCATCCGAAACCGTCGCCCGTACTTTGGGCATACCGGTGCGCGATCGCAGCCCCAGAGTCTCCGCCCTAACTAATCTATTCTGGTCAGCGGCCCTGCTGGCACCGGCAGTTTTAGCAGCGTCGCAACTGTTTTTGCTCGCCAGAACCGGTCAAACTCTCCCCAAACGCTGGTTCGGTGTCAAAGTTGTCACAGCCTCGGGTACTCCTGGGGGTTTTGGGCAAGTGCTAATTCGCGAAAGTTTAGGGCGCTGGGGAGTGCCTATGGGCGTCGCTTACGGCATTTGGCGCTTGACGGGTGCGTTTCCAGATTTGCTGATTTTAGGGGGGCTGTGCGGCTTGGCAGCGATCGCAGACGGCGCTTTTGCATGGCGTTACAAACGGCAAGCGGGACACGATCGCCTCGCTAATACTTTGGTGGTCAGCGCCCAGGAGAATCAACTGTCTCCCAATCCACTCAAGAGTCCAGATTGGACTGAGGAAGACGCGCAGATTGCGGCTTTGGTTGTGACGCCGCAAACCGGGCTCGCAGAAAGTCCCAGTTTGTGGAATTGGATTCGCCAACACCCAGGGGCAACTTTAGTGATAGTTACCATCGGTAGCGCGGGATTGATTTTAACTTTGTTTGTCGGCACTCTCATCTACACTCAAACTCAAGCAAATCTGCGGGATTCCCGGCAGCGGAACGACGAATTATTTGTGGCTTTAGTCAGCAAATTGTCTCCCACATCAACTAGCGGGGCATCCGGCAGGCGATCGGCCATTTTGGCCTTGGGGGCCGTGGAAGACTCCCGCGCCGTACCCCTGCTAGCGGATTTGCTAGCTCAAGAAGACAGCCGCGCCATGCTGGACGCGATCCAGCAAGCTTTAGTCAGTAGCGGGCCGAAAGCTTTGCCTGAGTTGCAGCGGTTGAACCAATCTCTCAGCAACGACCTCGATTCCCTGGGCTTTGGCGGCAAGGCCCCGGAACGCGAGTTAGCGGCCGCCCGCCAGCGAACAGTACAAAGGGCGATCGGCAAAATTCTCACAGTGTATAGCAGCCAGCTCAACGGCGCGGATCTGAGCCGCACGGATTTAGCTCAAAGTCCTGCCGGCCCTGGTCAGTTTACTTTAGTATTAAACAAAGTTGACTTGTCGGGAATTAAGTTGAAAGAGGCTAATTTAACCAATGCCAGCTTGCAGGGAACTCGCTTTTACGGCACTGGCGAAGACAGGCGGCCGGGTACATTTGACGATTGGATTTCTGACTTGACCGCAGCTAATTTTGAAGGAGCAAATTTGACCGGGGCATCTTTGAACAGTGCTGTAATGAACCGGACTACTTTTGTGCGCGCTGTCCTCAACAAAGCTAATTTGTCCAGCGGAAATTTGAAGGCAGCTAATTTCAGCAGTGCTATTTTAATTGGGGCTTCTTTGCAGGAAGCAATGTTAAAAAATGCAATTTTTACAGGTGCAGATATAGGAAGCGCGAATTTGTCGGGAGCGGATTTGTCAGGTGCGCGTTTGGGCAAAGTGAAGGCTCAAGGCGCTCAGTTGTCCTTGACAAATTTGTCTAAATCAGAATGGCAAGGTGCTGATTTGTCCGGTGCGGATTTGAGTGGCGCGAACTTACAAAATGCGGATTTGAGCTCGACTAAACTCGCCAACGTGAATTTAAAAGATGCTCGATTGCAAGATGCTAATTTGCGGAATGCGGAGGTGAGTTCGGTTGATTTGAGGGGCGCGAATTTAGCGGGAGCGAATTTTAAAGGGGCTGTGTTCCTGGGGAAGGCAGCTTCGGAGCAATTTATTCAAAATCCGACCGGTAGTAAATCGGGTCGATTCCAAGGAGTTGATTTTGCCGAGGCTAAGAATTTAGATCAAAGTCAAATTGCTTACATTTGTTTGCAAGGGGGGATTCATCCGAAGTGCCCGCCGAAGAATTAAGGATTGGCTGTTAGCGAGTAGGGGACATAATATTAATAGCAATTTTACTCATTTTTTGCTAAAAACTTTTGTGTTGAGTTTCGTTTCACGGGCAAAACCTACTACTGAATTGTTGATTGATAGTCCAGGACGCACGGGTGGTCAGAAAGCTGTTTTTTTTACCGAAAGATGCGTTATATCATTTCCGGTTACACCGTCCGTGATGTTGACGGTTGACGGTTGACTGTTGACAGTCAACCGTCAACCGTCAACAGTCAACAGTGAACTCGAATTTACTATTCCGATGCTAACGGATTTGATATTACAGACCGCAGAACAAGGCAAAAAACCCGGTCATGAAGGTTTTGATGCGTCCAGGACTAATTGAAATTGCTATTACGCAATAGCATCCGAAGTGACAAGATTCTCAAATTGCGCCAATAGCATTCCATCAGCATTATTTGCAACTCCAAAAATTCTAGGTAACTGACCTGTTTCAGCCAGAACTTGTCTCACTTCTCGGTTAGATACCTCGGCTAGAGTTTTGTTATTTAGAAGGGCATTAATCGCCGCGATACCGACACCTTGACCAACGGCGACGTTGAATTCAACAATTCTGCCTGCAGAACAGGCAAACCCTTCAAATCCAGAACACGGACTGACCACTGCCAGGTTAGGAACGTTTTTAATTAATGCGTGGCGGATGCCAATATTGAAGGTAGGCTTTTTAAAAAGCATACTTTTAAACCATCCTAGACTGTTTGCTTTCTCGTCAAGACCCTGGATACCTCCGCGGATATCAAAATAATAGCTAAATGTTCCCAGTGCCTCATTAGCAGGTACGCCACCTAAAAGCATTTGTGCGCCAGTTAAAGGTTCTACAACTCCCGTCACATTGCCGGCGTGTCTGATATAAAGTTCTGACGCAGTAGTAACAGAAGTAGCCCCCAAACTCCTCAACCAAGCTGCAAGAAATGATATCTCTTTTTTCATATTAGCCGTGGGTTTGCTCCCGCTTCTCGCTAAGGCTTCCGCTTCGCTGGCGGTGACTGCAAATAAAAGCGCATTCCACGAAAGTCTGTCATTTGGAAGTATTGCTATATTTCCCAGATCTAAAATCATGCCAGTTTCAGAAAAAGATAGCTTTCTTCCTCTAAAGGAGTGGTAAGCTACAGATAAAGCCGGCGAGCGAACATCGATGTAATCGTTTTCCCCCCACAGAGTTTTGAGATTGCCTCTAGTGTCGATCATTTCCCGCCGGAGTTTTTCTGCTAGTTGGGCATCCTTGTCAGCAGCGGACAGCAAAAAATTTTGAGCCTCTGAATCGGCCAGGTTTGTGAAGCGTTTTAGATAAGTGTAATCGAGTTCTTTCAGTCTCCTTGCACTGAGTCCTTGGGTTTCAAAAACGAGGGTGACTGCAAGTTCTGAGTTAGGCAGACCAAATGTTTCAAATCCCTGCAACTTTCTCACGCCGGCAGCTTGAGCTAATTCGGCATTGACAGTGGCATCAATAAATTGCTTGCCGACATAAACTGTGCCTCTAGAGGTGGTTATACTGGCAATTTTTTGGCCTTCTTTTTTGACTGATTGAATTTCTACGTTGCTGAGGATATCGACTCCAGCTTGTAACAGCATTTGTTTCAGCGCTGCACTGGCTTTGCCGGCATCAAGTGCAATTTTCGTAACACCGGATTTTTGCAGGAATTCTTTATAGATTGCCGGCGGTGAACCAAAGGTATCTAAATTTAAAGATTGTTTAAGTTCTGGACTAATCTGACTTCTATCTAAATAAGCAAGGCCTCCTCTTACCAAATGCCCGCCAATTCCTTCTTGCGAGCTTCCTTTAGACATTAGCAGAACTCGCGGATAAAGCTTTGTCCGGCGACGATATTCTCTGGCGGCAGAGATAACAGCGAGAACTCCTGGAACTTCATCACCAAAGCCGATGACATCGTAATAGCGCACATCCATGACCATTATTTAATAACCTCTTCTGATTTTTATCTTTTGGAGCTGGATCTCAATGTTTGCCGTCAAACTCTCTGTTTGTGTCAAGTCTAGCCCCATATTTCCCGATTTTTGCGATAAATATTCACACATTCCTGGATGCAGCAACCGGGTTTTTTCCCGAAAATCCTCCGTTGAGGGCGATCGATCGGGCGTTGAAAAACCCGGTTTCTCAGCGTCAAGAGTCTGTAAGTATCGTAGGCTTTACTGCCATCAGCTCAGAGTATCAGGATCAATCCCCAACTCCCGCAATCGCTGAGCTAATCGATCGGAACGTTGGGCCAATCGATCGGCGCGCTGCGATTCCTGTTGGGCGCGCTGCGATTCCTGTTGGGCGCGCTGCGATTCCTGTTGGGCGCGCTGCGATTCCTGTTGGGCGCGCTGCGCTGATTCTTTCACCTGTTCTTCAGGAGTCAGATAACGTTTTCCATCGGCATCATACCAATACAACCACTCCCTTGTCACCCCAGAATAATTGCCCCTTTCACAACCAATTCCCAAACCAATTTCTGGCATCCAAACTGGATGTCCTGGCTGTAACTCGTACTTCCCATTGACTAACTTGTGTACTTCCAAACGGGGTTTACGGCGGCGGCGGGAAGAATAAATGACGTAATAAAGTATGCCTAAAGCTTGATATTCCTCCAACTTTGCGGTGTATTCTTTGCGATAAGTTGGGGAAACTACTTCCAGCACAAAAGTCGGCAGAACATTTTCATCCCACAGGACGTAACTAGGACGCAATTCTTCATCATAAAACCTTTCTACACCTAAACTCAAGAAAGCATCGGGTACAATGGCAGGTTTGTCTGGGTGATAATAGATACCCATATCTATGCCAAAAAACCAGTCCATTCGTTCTCCCCAAAGTATGAGCAATATTGCTTTTAGCAACCCTGGTATTAATTCTTGCAGTTCGTTATCCACAGGCGTTTCATCAGAGTCTGGTAGTTCATCGGCTGAGGGCCAGTGCCTCGGGAATTTGTAATCTAACATGGCGACTTTTCTCAAAACTCACTAAGATTATAGCGTTTACTTGTTTTGCGAGAGTTGTTTATCTGGCTACAAACTACTTTATAAATACTAAAAGAAGGTTTATTTAACGAACCGCGAAGGCGCAAAGGACGCGAAGGAAGAGAAAGAATAGAATGAAGAAGATAGATAATCTCGAGTGAGTTAATCTGAATGAATTTTTGTAAAAGATTTGCTGAGATTTACGCGATCGACTAAACTATGTCTAACGAGTCGGTTCTAATGGGGAGCAGCCGTTAGAGGAAAGGGGGAAAGTTCGGTGCAAGTCCGGCGCTGTCCCGCAACTGTAATGAGAGTTTTGTCGCTTTCTGAGTCAGGATGCCCGCCGATGTGTTAATTTACATAGTCTCATCTGCGAGGTTCAGCGTGAAGACCAGAAATCGGAAATTGGTCAGCTTGGGATTGATGGCTGGCTTGAGTTGTTATATTGTCCTGGGCTCGGCAACGCCCGCCGCAGCTATGCACATTTCAGAAGGTTTTTTGCCGGTGCAATGGGCGGCTTTTTGGTGGATGGTGGCGTTGCCTTTTTTTGCATTTGGGTTGCGATCGATTACTCGCATTACAAAAGAACACCCGGAACTTAAACTATTGCTTGCTTTGGCGGGTGCGTTTACTTTTGTGCTTTCTGCTTTAAAAATTCCTTCGGTAACGGGCAGTTGTTCTCACCCGACGGGTACCGGTTTGGGTGCAATTTTGTTCGGCCCCTCGGTGATGGCTGTACTGGGGGCTTTAGTTTTGTTGTTTCAAACGTTACTGTTAGCGCATGGTGGCTTGACAACGCTGGGAGCGAATATGTTTTCGATGGCAATTGTCGGCCCTTTTGCTGCGTATTTTCTCTATCGATTGCTGTTGCGAACTGGTAGCCAGCGGGCAGCAATTTTTTGTGCGGCGGCTTTGGCAGATTTACTGACTTATGTGACGACTTCGATTCAATTAGCATTAGCTTTCCCGGCCGCAAGTGGCGGTTTTATGGCTTCGTTTCTCAAGTTTGCTGGCATCTTTGCTATCACTCAAGTACCCCTGGCTATTAGTGAGGGATTGCTGACTCTATTGGTCTGGAATTGGCTGCATTCTTACGGGAAGCAGGAGTTGGAAACTTTGAAATTATTGAGGCAGGAGTGAGGGGCAGTGAATCAAAAACCTACAAAAAATTACCAATCTACTTCGCTGCAAAATTGGCTGTTGGCTGGCGGTGTGATTGTTCTGGCAGTGTTTCCTCTCGTTTTTGTGCGGGGTAAATACGGTGGTTCCGATGACCAAGCTAAGAAAGCAATTACGGAAATTCAACCGGGTTATAAACCTTGGTTTAATCATTTGTTTGAGCCGGCTAGCAGCGAAATTTCAAGTCTATTGTTTGCGTCTCAAGCGGCGATGGGGGCTGGCGTAGTTGGGTACGTCATTGGGTTGTATAAAGGCCGATCGCAATCTCGGCAGCAGTCTGATAATAAATCGTCGGAATGAACCATCAGATTGATAGTCTGGCTTATACAAATCGCTTGCGGGGGTTGCCGCCATCTCACAAGTTATCCTTTGCGATCGCCCTTTTAATTCTGTCTCTAGTTTCTGGGACGATGGTCCAATTGTCGATCGCCCTTTGGTTGGCCGTCTGGATCGTCATCTATGCGGGTATTCCGGGGAAACTGTATTTGCGGTTGCTGTCCCTACCGTTGATGTTTTTGCTGACAAGTTTGCCTGCTTTGGCGCTGGGTGCGGTTGCGGGCGATCGTATCCCCGCAATTGGGTGGGATATTTGGCAAGGTTGGGGCATTAGCACAGGCACTTTTTATCTATATGTGAGTCGCACTGGAATATACCAAGTGAGCTTGCTGTTTGCCCGCGCCTTCGCATCGACAAGCTGTATGTATTTCATCCTCTTGACGGTTCCATTTACCGAAATCTTGCAAATTCTCAGACAATTACGCTGTCCAGAGTTGGTCACAGAACTGCTATTACTAATGTATCGGTTTATTTTTAGCTTATTGGCGATCGCCGATGAACTTTGGATAGCCCAAAACTCCCGCTGCGGCTACCGCACTTGGAAACTAGGAATGCGTAGTTTAGGCATTTTAATCGGGCAATTGCTTCAGCGAACTTTGGAAAACTACCGTCAAGTATCGCTGAGTTTAGCGTCGCGCGGCTTTAATGGAAAACTGCGCGTTTGGAATTCTTACCCTTATAAACCTTCGCGAAGATATATATTTGAAGCCGTGTTTGGGTGTACAGTTTTAACTTTGTTAAACGTACTATTTCAACATTAAATTACTTCCAGGCTCTGCCTGGGAACGCAGAACCGGAGCCTCTGCCTCCAATTTCCCCTTCGCCACGCGAGGCAGAGCAAGAGTGAAATCGGTTCCCAGGCACAGCCTAGGAACCAGTCAAACCAGTCAAATTTATTCCCTGCCGGACTGCCGGACTTAATATATGACTTTTATGAACATAATTAGGTAGTGCTTTTTTGTAAAGGACAGAGGAAAACAATCTATCTTATTATGCAATCCCCATTTTTTTTCTGATTTGT